>NZ_CVTX01000150.1:0-37761 GCF_900005715.1 Pseudomonas sp. 34 E 7 | reverse complement strand
CACGGATTCAAGCCTGCGTTCGGCCAGCGTGGTTTAACGGGGCGCCTAAGATCAAAAGCAGATCAAGAGCGGCTCGCTTCGCATCGTGGTTACGTTTGGGGGCTGCAGGGTTGTGTAGTACCTATGCCCACATGGGGCGTTTTAAACCTTCAAGGTGCGCGTCATCCGTAACGCCAGCACGCTGCCGGCGACGATGACCGCCGCCAGCAGGTACAGCGCCATGTCCGTGGACCCTGTTGCATCTTTGACGAAGCCGACGATGTAGGGGCTCAAAAACCCGGCCATCTGGCCCATGGAGTTGATCAGCGCCAGCCCGCCGGCTGCGGCGCCCGCGCTGAGCATGGCGGTGGGCACCGGCCAGAACATCGGCAGGCCGGTGAGGGCGCCCATGGTGGCGATGGTCAGGCCGAGGATGGCGATCGCCGGGGTGGTGGCGAAGTTCACCGCGATGACCAGGCCAATCGCGCCCATCAGCATCGGTACCACCAGGTGCCAACGACGCTCTTTGCGCAGGTCGGCCGAGCGGCCCACCACCAACATGAATACGGCCGCCAGCAGGTACGGGATCGCACTGAGCCAGCCAATCACCAGGTTATCGCTGAACCCCAGGCTCTTGATGATCGATGGCAGCCAGAAGTTGATCGCATAGACGCCGCTCTGGATGCAGAAGTAGATCAGGCCGAACGCCCAGATCGCCGGGTTCTTGAAGACCTCGGCCAGGGAGTCGGTGGTGGTTTTCGGCTTGTTCGCCAGGTCGATGGCCTGGTCGGCTTCCAGCAGCGCGCGTTCGTGGGGCTTGAGCCACTTGGCGTTGGCGAAGCTGTCGCTGAGCAGGAAGTAGGCGAGGGCGCCGAGGATCACGGTGGGGATGCCTTGCAACAGGAACATCCACTGCCACCCGGCAAGGCCACCCTGGCCGGCCGCGAAGTGATTGAGAATCCAGCCGGAGAACGGGCTGCCGAGCAGGCCGGAAACCGGAATCGCCGACATGAACAGCGCCATGATCCGGCCACGGCGAAAGGTTGGAAACCACTGCGAGAGATACAGCACCACGCCGGGAAAGAAGCCCGCTTCGGCGGCACCGGTAAACAGGCGCAAGGTATAGAAATGCGTCGGCGTGGTCACGAACAGCAGGCATGTGGACAGGGTGCCCCACACGATCATCATCAGCGCGATCCAGCGCCTTGGCCCGAACCGGGTCAGCGCCAGGTTGCTCGGCACGCCACACAGCACGTAGCCGATAAAGAAAATCCCGGCACCCAGGCCGTACACGGTTTCACTGAATTTCAACGCGTCGAGCATCTGCAACTTGGCAAAGCCAACGTTGACCCGGTCAAGGTAGTTGAACAGGTAGCAGATAAATATGAAGGGGATCAGGCGCAGGGTTACGCGCTTGTAGATGGCGTTTTTATCGTCATCGGTGGCCAGTGCTGCAGCGGCGCTCTGTGACATGGCGAGTCTCTCTTTATTATGATTTTTGGCGATGCGAGGGTAACGTTGATCGCTTGAACAGTCTCGGTGAGGCGATGGGCAACTGTCTTTGTGCTCGCGCACAGTCAAGCCCGCTTTGCGCTGTGCCGCTGACCAACCCGTTTCGAGGAAAATAGCCCCCATGTTCGAGCTGGATCATGAACTGGCCCAGGATATCGTCGATCGCACCATGGCGATCCTGCCCTACAACGTCAACGTGATGGACAACCAAGGCCTGATTCTCGGCAGCGGCGAGCCGGAGCGCATCAACACCCGTCACGAAGGCGCGCAACTGGTGCTGGCCAACGGGCGCGTGGTGGAAATCGACGGGCAGACCGCCAAACACCTCAAGGGCGTGTTGCCGGGCATCAACCTGCCGCTGATGCATGACCAGCGCCTGATCGGCGTACTGGGTATCACCGGCGAACCGGACGGGTTGCGCACCTACGCCGAACTGGTGCGCATGACCGCCGAAATGCTGGTCAGCCAGCGGCACCAGCAGGCCGAGCTGCAATGGCGACGCCAGCGCTGTGACGATCTGCTGGCCTTGCTGTTGGCCGACACGGGCGACTCGCCGCGTCTGGTCGACGAAGCGCAACAGTTGGGCCTCAAGCCACAACTGGCACGCACGCCGTACCTGTTCGAACTGGGCGCGGGGCAGTCGGCCGAGGCCTTGAGCGTCTGGCTGATGTCGCGTTATCCGGACAGCTGGTGCGTGAGCTCCGCGCAGTTTTCCCTGCTCTGGTGCCGTCCCGCCGCCCTGCAAGTCGACGACCCACGCCTGCTGGAAAAGCTCGACGGCCTGGGCTGGAATATCCTGCGGGTGGCCGTAGGCGGGCAGGCGCAAGGACTGGCCGGCCTGCGCCGCTGCTACCGCCGCGTCGGTGACTTGCTGGCCTACGGTCGCGATATCCTGCCCCACGCGCGCCTGTTGCTCCTCAACCGCTATCGCCTGCCGGTCATGCTCTGGCGCCACCGCAACGATGACGCCCTGGACGAACTGCTCAACCCGCTGCGCAAAGTCCTCGCCAGGGACAGCAACGGCCAACTGCTGGCCACGCTGCGCAGTTGGTGCGAGCACGACGGGCAAAGCCAGGCCTGCGCCGACGCCCTGGGCATTCACCGCAACAGCCTGCGCTACCGCATGGAAAGGATCGCCGAACTGAGCGGCGTCGACCCGCTGACTCTGGACGGCATGCTTGCGCTGTACCTGGGCGTGCAGTTGTTGCCCCAGGCTTTGTAAGAATGAACAACAAACCTCACCCGCACTTGTGCAGCGGACTGGCGTCAGCGGCGGTGCCAACTGTCAGCATGGGCGTTATAAAAAACGGAGAACGCCCATGAAAATCATCATCGCCCCCGACTCGTTCAAGGACAGCCTCAGTGCCGAACGGGTCGCCCAGGCCATTGCCGATGGCCTGGTTCAGGTCTGGCCTGACGCGCAGCTGGTGCAATGCCCGATGGCGGATGGTGGTGAAGGGACGGTCGCGGCCGTGCTCGCTGCGTGTAACGGCCAGCTGCGCAGCCACACCGTGCGCGGGCCGCTGGGCGCTGCGGTGCAGGCGCACTGGGGATGGTTGGCCGACAGCCACACCGCGATCATCGAAATGGCTGAGGCCAGCGGCCTGCAGCTGGTTGCACCGGGCCAGCGCGATGCGTGTTCCAGCAGCACCTATGGCACCGGCGAACTGATCCGCGCGGCCCTTGATCTGGGCGCCCGACGCATCATTCTGGCAATTGGCGGCAGTGCGACCAATGATGGCGGCGCGGGTGCGATGCAAGCGCTCGGGGTGCAGTTGTTCGATGCCCAGGATCAGCCGCTGGCACCTGGAGGCCTGGCGTTGGCAGGCCTGGCCCGCATCAGCCTGGAAAACCTCGATTCGCGTCTGGCTCAGGTGCGCTTTGAAATCGCGGCGGATGTGAACAACCCGTTGTGCGGGGCCCATGGCGCCTCGGCGATTTTCGGCCCGCAGAAAGGCGCCACTCCCGAGCAGGTTCAAAAGTTGGATGCCGCTCTCGGTCATTTTGCCGACCACTGCGCGCGAGTGCTGCCCGGAGACGTGCGCGACGAACCCGGCAGCGGCGCCGCCGGTGGCCTGGGGTTTGCCGCCAAGGCGTTTCTGAGTGCACAGTTTCGTGCCGGTGTTGAGGTGGTGGCCGAGTTGGTCGGGCTGGACGCCGCCGTGCGCGGTGCCGACCTGGTCATCACCGGCGAAGGCCGCTTCGACGCCCAGACCCTGCGCGGTAAAACCCCGTTTGGCGTGGCGCGTATCGCGCGCCATCACCAGGTCCCGGTGATCGTGATTGCCGGAACCCTGGGCGATGGCTACGAACAAATGTACGCCCACGGCGTGGATGCCGCGTTTGCGTTGCCATCGGCGCCGATGAGCCTGGAGCAGGCGTGCAGCGAGGCGCCGCGACTGTTGCGCGAGCGTGCGGCGGATATCGCCCGGCTTTGGCGCACAGCGCTGCGAGGCTGAACCCGGGATCAGGGTGATTCGTAGCAGATCGAGAAGCGGTCTGGTTTACGTCCATAGGCCAGGAAATCTCCGACATTCTTGTTCACGCACGCATTGGACCCGGAGGACGAAACGCCGTGTCGGTAGGCGCCCTTGAGCAGCGTCATGTGCGCGGCGGGCACGCTTCTGAACGCTTTGATGGCACCTGCTGCGGGCGTCTGATCGTCATATTCGGCCTGAACCATAAACAGACCGTCGACCTGCGCCAGCTTGCGCTGCGGCACCCCGTCAAGCGGTTGGCCGCGCCACTCGGCGCAATGCCTCGCCGGGAAGAAACTGCCGCCCACCGGATACTGAATGGCGTACTGGTTTTCCTGTTCGGTCCAGAATGCATCGTCTGCCGAGACTGAATCGTTGCATAACACTGTGCTACGCACAGACTGCCTGGGCGTAAGCTCCAGGGGGCCGAGCGCCAGACCATTCCACGGTGACGGGCGGCGAGTGACGTCGAGCAGGCGTATAAAGGCCTGTTTCGCCGCCGCATTGACGCCAGGGTCGGGGCTGAATCGATGGGCGCGGGCGTTGGCCAGCAGCCTGGCGTCCGGCAGGCCTGGCGATTCACGCAGCCACTGACTGAGTGCGCGGGCCGCCATCAGGTATTCGGGCGCGCTGTAGTACGCGTTGTCCGAACGCAGCGCCACCCTGACCGGAGGCAACAGGTCGAGAAAAACCGCGCCTATTGCCTTCGGGGTGCTGCCCATTTGGTAGCGGTGCGGATCGTCGGCGGCGCGCCGGGCAACAAATCGCGCGAACACGCGTTCTTTTTCCGGTGCCTGAACCAACGAGGCATCCTGGAAGGTGGCGGTCCAGTCCGTACTCGAGTCGAGCACCATGCGCCCGACCTGCTTTGGAAACAACCCGGCGTACCAGGCACCCAGCCATGTGCCGTAAGCGTTGCCGACGTAATTGAGCTGGGGCTCGTTGAGCAGCACACGTACCAGCTCCATGTCGCGCGCCGTTTGTTCGGTATTGATGTAAGGCGCCAGGTGCTGGCCGGCGCAGCCCCGGGCCAGTACGCCGGCGTTATGCCGAATAGCCTCGATATTGGCCGGACTGCGATCTTCGGTGATGTCGTTTTGCGCAACGATCTCCTCGTCGGATCGGCACACCAGCTGCGATTGCGGGTCACTGCCCATCCCTCGCGGTGTAATTCCAATCACATCGTAGGTATTGAGCAGGTGCCGATAGGCCTCACCCTGTGGCTGATCGGCGTAGCCTTTCCATTGGGAAACCGCCAGCACAGTGAACCCGTCGGCCTCGGCCCCAGGCCCGCCCGGATGGGTGAATAGCGCACCTTCGCGCTCAGCGGGCAGCAGCGCGCCAACGCGGGTGACGTCCAGCTTGAGACTGCCGCGCGTGGGGTGCATGTGGTCCAGCGGCACGGTGGCGATGCCGCATTGCGTCCTGGCGACCACCTCCGGATCCAGCCCGCTGAAGGGCCGGCCGGCGCAGTCCGGTAGCCAGCTGATACCCCACTCAGGCGGTTGCTTTGTCGCACAGGCGCTGCCCCCCAATAGCACAGCGACAAAAAAGCAGGCTGATAGCGTTCGTTGTTTTATCAATTGGCAGACACTCGGGTGCGTGGTTGGACGCGCCGGAGTTTTGCAAGTAAAGCGTGCCGTGAATGTAGGACCGTATCGGTTGTTCGGTCAGCACCTTCCGATAGTACCCAGCCAGCCTGCGACCCGGCCTGGCACACGCAAGGTAAAGGGCTCGCCAGGGCGACGACTTTGCTTCTACACTGGTCGGCCACGTGCCTTTCAAAGGATGAAACACCATGCACACGCCTGACCTCCCTATCGTGATCCAGCGCTTCACCGAGGCCCACCTTGAGGGCGTCACGGCGCTCTACAACGAACCGGCGGTATGCCGCCAGGTGCTGCAGATGCCTTTCCAATCGGTGGAAGCGTGGCGCAAACGCCTGGTGATGGATAACGAGCGCCGACTGCAATTGGTGGCGCTGCACGGCGGCGAAGTGATTGGCCAGTTGGGGTTGGAACAGTACCTGCGGGTGCGCCAGGCGCATGCGGGGTATTTCGGCATGGGCGTGGCGACGGCGTGGCAGGGCAGGGGCATCGGCTCGAAGCTGTTGACGGCCGCGCTGGACGTGGCCGACAACTGGATGAACCTGCACCGCGTAGAACTCACGGTGTTCGCCGACAACGAAGCGGCACACAACCTGTATCGTAAATTCGGCTTCGAGGTCGAAGGGCGTCTGCGCGACTACGCCCTGCGTGACGGTGTGTTCGTCGATACCCTGAGCATGGCGCGCCTGCGCAAGCCGGTTTAATCCTCCAGCGCAAACGCCACCGCAGCCCGCGCATGCAGCCCGGTGGTGTCCAGCAGCGGCAGGTCGCTGTGCTCGGGCTTGATCAGCAGGCTGATTTCCGTACAGCCAAGAATCACCGCCTGGGCGCCGCGCGCGGCCAGGGACTCGATCACCCGCTGGTAGACGGCGCGTGATGAGTCGCTGATTACCCCCACACATAACTCTTCATAAATGATCCGGTGCACGTCCTTGCGTTCATCCGCATCCGGCACCAGCACAGTCAGGCCCTGCGCGATCAGGCGGGCCTTGAGGAAGTCCTGTTCCATGGTGAATGCAGTGCCAAGCAAGCCCACGGTCAAGGTGCCGGCTTGCAGGGCCGCAGCCCCGGTCGCATCGGCGATATGCAGGAAGGGAATCGACACCGCCGCCTCAATACGTGGCGCCACCCGGTGCATGGTGTTGGTACACAACACCACACACTCGGCGCCGCCGGCCTGCAGACGGCGCGCGGCGTCTTCCAGGATCCGCGCGGCATCATCCCAGCGCCCGGCATGCTGGGCCTGTTCCACCGGGCCGAAGTCCACGCTGTACATCAACAGCTGCGCCGAACGCAGCGGGCCGAGCCGGTCGCGGACTTGCTGGTTGATGATGCGGTAATACTCGGCACTGGACTCCCAGCTCATGCCGCCGATAAGGCCGATGGTGCGCATGCGATGCTCCGGACAGGGTGAATGTCACGTCACCATACCCACCGAAAGTGGATTAGTCATAGGCAGTTGCCGGCCAATTCACCGGAGCAGTTCAGTAAGGTTAAGTGGACTCACGCTCGCCTGTTGGAAGCGCCGATGTTTACGGGGAGGTCAGGTCTTTTTTCCTACCCCCCAGAGCTACCTTTGCCTGGGGGATAATCAGACAATCACTGCATCCTGGGTGGTTGGTTTTCGATAAGGTCCGACCTTATTGAACGTTCATCCAACAGGAGCCCATCATGGCACCGCCATACCGCGAGGGGGGCTCCGGCCCCAACCCGAGAGATCATCTACCGCCGCAGCTCCTCATCATTCCCGAGATTCAGTTTCCTTTCGCTGCACCGCCACCTCGCTCTGACCACGAACAATTACGTACCCAGGCCCTCGCCTGGGCGCAGCGACATGGTTTGATCGGTCGCCGTGGCGCGCATCGGTTGAGCACTACGGCGCTGCTCGATCTGGGCGTGGCGTTATGCGGCAGGGCGCCCACGCACCGCGCCGAGATCCTGGTGTGCTGGTACCTGTGGGCCCTGACGCTGGATGACCGTATCGATGATGGGCCCTGGGCGGAAAACGGAGCGCTGGAGCGTTTCATCACGTCGGTGCAGTCCTTGACCGAGAGCGACGCTCAATCAGGCGAAAACAGCCGATTCGAGGACCCGATGCTCGCGGTTCTGGTCGATGATCTTTGGCCTCGCACGCGCTGCTGGGGAGACGATCGTTGGCGGGGCAGGCTGGTGCGACATCTGATTCGGCATTTGCGCGCGCAGGCCACGCTCGTGCACGTGAGGGAGACCGACACGGCGCTCACCTTGACCCAATACCTGCCATTGCGCCGGGATTCGTTCGGCGCGCTGTTCTTCTTTGACCTTATCGACGCAGCCGAAACCCTCGACCCGTACGCGCCTGCCGCCCAGGCTCAAGCGTGGACCACCTTGCGCGAGCACGCTGCCGATCTCATTGCCTGGACAAACGACATTCATTCGATCGCCAAAGACGTGGTCTGCGGTGAGCGCTTCAACCTGGTGTCGATCCTTGCGAACGCCGGCGGCATGGAGTGGCCCGCCGCGCTGGAATCCGCCCATCAGATGGTGAACACGGCAGTGGCGCAGTTCACCGCAGTCGCCGCCCAGTGCGCAAACCCCGCGTCAGGTGCGGCGAATGACCCGGACCGGCTGCGCCAGGTTATCCGGGCGGCAGGCGACTGGCACCGCAGCGTCTCTCGCTATCACCTGCACGCCGACGATTGCGGGGTACGGAACAATCGGCAGGTCGACCTGGAACTTACCCCTCCAACGTTGAAATCCCGACAGTTCGAACTTGACCCCTACCCGTTGTATGAGCAGTTGCGTACCCGGCTGCCGATCGCTTACGACGAACCCACCGACGTGTGGCTGGTCAGCCGGCATGTGGATGTCAAAGCGGCCCTGACCCATTCGGACGTCAGCAACAATAACTACAACTGGCAGATCGGACCGCTGCTGGGCCACACCATTGTCACCATGGACGGCTGTGAACACGCCCAGCATCGCGCATTGCTCAGCCCCTCGTTTCGTGGCAAAGCCCTTGCAGCGCTGCAAGCGTCCGTCATTTCGGTGACTACAGACTTGCTGGCACGCATGCGTGGCCGACCCCAGGTTGACCTGATTGCCGATTTCACCGCAGCACTGCCGGTACGGGTGATGGCGCACGCGTTGGGGCTCCCGGCTCAAACCCGCGAAGAGGTAGAGCGGCTGAAGCGGTGGTGTGCCATCGGCTTCGCCTACATGGGCAATTATCGACAGGACCCGGCGCTGCTGACCGGCGGGTTATCCAACCGAGACAGTTTCTACGACTTTATTCAGCCACACATCGACGCTCGCCGCGCGGAGCCCAAAGACGATCTGATCTCCCAGTTGCTGGCGGCACGGATTGATGGCCAGCCGTTGTCCGAGACGTTCGTGCGGGCTTACTGCGCGATCCTGATGACGGCGGGCAGCGAAACCAGTCACGGCGCCCTGGCCAACCTGATCGTCAACCTGCTGAGCGAACCTGGTGTCAAAGCAGCGGTGATCGCCAATCCAGGGCTGATGGATAATGCCCTGGCCGAAACCCTGCGCCGCAATCCGCCGTTGCAGCTCGTACTGCGCGAGGCCCGTGAATCACTGCAACTGCCCTCGGGAACGATCCCGGCAGGCGCCACGCTGGCTTGCCTGATTGGCTCGGCCAACCGTGATCCGGACCAATTCAGCAACCCGGACAGCTTCGACATGTCGCGCACCGAACAGGCGACCAGTCATTTCGCCTTCGGCGCGGGGCGCCACTTTTGTCTGGGTTCCATGCTGGCACGGATGGAAATCACCACCGGCGCCCGCATGCTGCTGCAAGCCTTCCCCAACGTACGCTGGACGCCGGGGTTCACGCCTGTCGAGTGCGGCTTCCTCAATCGCTGCCCGGATCGACTGGAGGTCGTACTGTGACCACGACTATCGACCTCGATGAGCACGGCTACAGCCGCAGCTATCTCGCTGACCAGCACGCCGGCCAGCTGGCACGCCTGCGCACGCTGGAGCGGGCGTTTGACCCCTTGAGCCAAGCGGTTTTTAATCAATTGGCGTTGCCTGACAAGCCTGCCATCCTCGATCTGGGCGCCGGTGCCGGATCGCTCGCCGCCTGGCTGAGCCGGCGATATCCCGGAGCGAACGTCACCGCCACGGACATCGATACCCGATTCCTTGCCGATATTCCGGGTATTGAGGTGCTCGCCCATAACGCCGCGACCGATGACTTCCCGCCCGCGTCCTTTGACGTGGTGCATGCTCGGGCGCTTCTGTGTCATCTCACCGAGCGCGAAGCGCTATTGACGCGAGCCATCACCTGGCTGCGCCCGGGTGGGTGGTTGGTGATAGAGGATGTGAGTCTTGAACCGAGCCTGAGAACTGCAAACCCGCTGTTTCGTAAAGTGGCCCAAGCCGGGATCACTCTCCTGGAGCGGTCCATTGGCTCCGATATGCTGTGGGCCACCCAACTCCCGTGCCGCCTGCGTGATCGGGGCCTTGCCAACGTGCGGCATCGCACCCTTGAAGGCCGTATAGGCGATAACAGCCCCGCCGATACGTTTTGGGCCTCTACCACGGCACAAGCCGGGCCGGCGCTGCTCAAGCTTGGGCTGCTGGAACAGGACGACCTGGATGGCATGGCCACTCTCCGTGCCGACCCCGCGTTCACCGAAGCTGCCTTGACCTTCGTCAGCGCGTGGGGACAAGTGCTCTAACCCGCAATGGCATACCACCAGGGAATACAAAATGGCCACTGATGTCGTGTTAGTCGATGCGCAAGATGTACAAACCGGGGTGTGCGACAAGCGCGAGGCCCATTTGGGAGTGGGCCGGCTTCATCGCGCGTTTTCGGTGCATTTGATCGACAGTCACGGGCGTCATCTGCTTCAGCGCCGTGCGCCGGGCAAAATGCTCTGGCCCGGTTTCTGGTCGAATGCTTGCTGCAGTCATCCCGCACCGGGTGAGTCGATCGTGGATGCGGGGTCTCGCCGTTTGCACGAAGAGTTGGGCGTCTGGTCTGCCTGTCGCGCGCTCTACCGTTTTGAGTACCACGCCAGCTTTGGTTCGATCGGTGCCGAGCACGAATTATGTCATGTGCTGGTCGCTCGGTCCGACACCGTGGTTTCACCTGTGCCTGAGGAGGTCAGCGAAACCATGTGGCTGACCCGAGACGAAATTTCAGCCCGGCTTGCTGAGCCGCACGCGCAATTTACCCCCTGGTTTCGAATGCAATGGCGTCGCCTTCTGGCGGAACATCCTTCGTTCGATACACCGTCACCTCACGTATGAGCTGCCTGCTGCCGAACCGACTGCAATCAGCTTTAACTCGTACGCCTGGCAGCCGTATCTGCGATGATCGGGCTTCGCAACCTGACTCACCCAAGGAGATCCGCAATGGACGATGTACAGCAACTGGGCGAGATGCTTCGTCGTTACGCCGAGAGCGAAACCCATAAAAAACAGCAATTCGATGTGCAGTCGGCGCGTTGGGCACACAAGCTGGGCGAGTTGTTCGAGCAAGTCGAACAGTGGCTGGAACCGGTCAAAAGCGCCGGTTTGCTGGAGGTGCATCGTGAAGTCTATGTCGCCAGTGGGCCGAGCGTGCCCGTGGAAACATCGACTTTCAAGACCGAGAAGTTGACTGTGTTGATCACCGGTAAAAGCGTGGAGTTCGTGCCGGAGGTGATGGGGACGGACGGATATATTCGCGTGGCGGTAATGGGCCTGACCGCTGCCCGGCACGGCAGCGTCTCCCTGGTATTGCCTGCGGATAAAAACGATTGGCTCTGGAAGAAGACCAATGGCCTGAAAGACCCGGACACCTTCACGTTCGACGCCAATTTCCTGGCGGCGCAGTTGCAGAGCCTGATCCCCCGCGAACGCGGCTGAGGGTGAGTCGCTCAAATAACCATTTGGCGTGGCGGGAAGCGTAGGTCAATTGCCACCCGCCGTGCATGGATTCCCGGGAGGGTTACTTGAGCGGCGTCAACGGCGGCAACTGCCATTGGCCGCTGGTGACTTCGGGCTTGGGCAGGTAAATACGCAGCACCGCGAAGAACGGCCCGGTCGGAGCGGGCAGCCAGTTGCTCTGTTCGGCCTTCGGTGGCTCATGATGCTGCAGGGCCAAGGTCAGGCCGCCGTCGGCGTCCAGTTTCAGGCCGGGCAGCATGCGTGAGTTGATCAGGTAACGTTTCTTGTGGTTCGGCACCAGCAACTTGGTCTTGGCGTCGTACATGGTCAGCGACCAGAACGCATCGGCCGGCGGCAGCTGGTCCTTGGCGAAATGCACGGTGTAGCTGCGGCGTGCGCCGTTGGCCGGCTTGCCTTCGCTGTCATCGAACCAGGTGAAGTAAGCGGCTTCATCGGTGGAGTTGCCGAACATCCCCAGGTTGGCGCCGGCATACCGGTACAGGTAATTGTTGTTCAGCCGGTCACGGCTGCCGTACAGCTCGCCGCTGGCGACTTGATGGGTATCAATCTTGTCTTTCTTGAACGTGGCGAACTCGGCCTTGCCATCGGCAATCCCGTCCTCCAATGCTTTGCGTTGTTCGGCGCTCAGTTGGTTCAGCTTGAAAGGCGCGCCGGGGGCGATGCCGATTGTGGCGAAGCGCGCCAGCAGGTCTTTTTCACTGTCCTGGGGCGCAGCGAAGGCCAGCATGAAGTTCAAGTAGCGGAACAACTGCGGGCTGTCGCTCATGTTCGCCATCGGCTTGGGCCACTCGATCTTCGGCACCTTGGCCGGGGCCGGTTGTTTCACATAGCTGCTCAGCGGCTGCACTTTATAGCCGTTCTGAATTTGCCTGACCTTGCCCAGGTCTTTTTCATCGAACAGCTGCGTGCGATACAAGGCGTAGGCGATATTGCTTTCGCTGTAGACCACGCGGTCGATATCGACGGGCTGCTGACCCTTCCAGTCAGGCCCCGCGATCATGTAGTGACCGCCGTTGTTACCGGTGCTGCGCGTGCCCAGGTAGGCGATGTTCTGGGTATAGAGGTCGAGCAACTGCACCGAGTAGTAGCGGTTGTCTTCGACCTTGGGCAGGGTCAGCACCTGGGGTTCCTGGCGCAGATCCATCCAGACGAAGGAGTAGGGCGTGTCCGCGTTCGGGGTTGTGAACGCGGTGTCCTTGGGGGTGAACACCTGCGCGCTATTGCCGATACGATTGAACGGCGCCTTGAAATTGGCCCCGCCTTTGTCCACGGCCTGGGTGTAGAGCGTCTTGTACATCTCAACCACAGGGTAGCCGTACAAGTAGGCTTGCTTGGCAATGGCCCGGGCTTCGGCAGGGGTGGCCGTAAAGTCGGCCCAGGCGCCGGTGCTCAGCAGTATCGAGAGGCTCGCCAACACCAGGCGCGCAGGTTGTCCAATCATGTTGTTGCGTCCTTCCAGGGTTCTTTTGACTGACGGGGAGATGCAGGCGCTGAGTTTCCTGTTTTCTTTCCCGGACGTCACGTTAAAACCTGCAAAAGGACACTGGATATTCAGGGCAGCATCGATTTGACTTTATCGCGCAACTGGTCGATCGAGAACGGCTTGCCAATCACCTGCATGCCGGCGGGTACATCGATGTTCTCGGCATAGCCGCTGGCGAACAGGATGGGCAGGGTGGGTCGCAGTTCGCGTACCCTGGCCGCCAGTTGCTTGCCGTCCATATCGGGCAGGCCGACGTCGGTCATCATCAGGGAGATCACTTGAGCCGTGTCTTTCACGATCAACAGGGCCGCCTCGGCGTCAGCAGCCTCAAGCACCGTGAACTCCAACTCATCAAGCACATCGACGATCAGCATGCGCACGATAGCGTCGTCTTCGACAACAAGGATGGTGGAGGCATTTGCGGACATAAAAAGGCTTTCCCAAAAAAAGACGAGTGTTTAACGCTGGCCATTCTCACAGGCCTGTACTTGAGTAAGCGCGGGCTATCCACAAGTTCCCAGGGCGTTAAAACAATGCAGTACAAAAGACCAGGCAGAATAGCCTGTTCTGCTGTAGGAATCTGTACAAAAACGTCCCAGAAAAATGGTCTTGATCGTCACTTTGGGGCAAACTCCCGGTTTTTCCGCACTTGGCCAAGGCATGCCCATGACTCCCGCGTCGTCAGTTGATGAAAAGAGCTTCAGTAAACTCCTGAGCCGTAACGTGGCCCTGCCATTGAGTGTGGGCGTGCTCAGCGCGGTGTTTTTCGTGTGCCTGATCACCTATTTACTGTCGGTGATCCAGTGGGTGGAGCACACCGACCGGGTCATCAACAACCTCAATGAGTCGTCCAAACTGACGGTCGACCTGGAAACCGGCATGCGCGGCTTCCTGATTACCGGTGATGAGCATTTCCTCGACCCTTATGAAGTGGCCAAGCCGCGGATCATTGCCGACCTGCGCAATTTGCAGGAGCTGGTGGCCGACAACCCGCAGCAGGTCGACCGCCTCAAGCGCCTGGAAGCCCTGCAGGCCGAATGGAACAACTACGCGCAGTCGATGATTGAACTGCAGCGCAGCAGTGGCGATTTCCGTGGTGCCGTCAAGGCGGGCCGGGGCAAGCGCCTGACCGACGAGATTCGCAAGGAATATGAAGACGCGGTATCGATGGAACAACAGTTCCGCATCTCCCGTAACGAGGAAGTGACCCGCACCACGGTGCTCAGCGTCACGCTGTACCTGGCGTTCGTACTCGGCCTCAGTGGTTTCCTGGCGTACATTGGCAGAAAGAATTTACTAGCGCTTTCAAGTAGCTACAGCGCAAACCTCGCGTCCCAACAGAAGATTGCCAAACGCCTGGAGCAGCAGGCCTGGCTGCGCAATGGCCAAACCGAACTGGCCGAACAGGTGCTCGGCCAACTGACCTTGAACCTGCTGGGCCGCAACATCCTGCAGTTCTTCGCTCAATACATGGGCTCAGCCGTGGGGGCGTTGTATGTGCGCGAAGAGCACGGTGGCCTGCGGCGGGTCGCCACCTACGGCTTCTCTCGCGAACAGGCGCAGCTGGAACAGTCGATCTACAGCGACGAAGGCATCGTAGGGCAGGCCGCCCAGCTCGATCGCCTGATCCGCCTGGACGACGTACCGGTGGACTACTTCAAGGTCAGCTCGGGGCTGGGCGAGGGCACCACCCGCAGCGTACTGGTGGTGCCGACCAGCGACGACGACCGCGTCAACGGCGTGATCGAGCTTGGCTTCCTGCGCCCGTTGGAAGAACGCGACGTCGAGCTGCTGGAGCTGATCGCCGACAATATCGGCACGTCCATCGAAGCCGCGCGTTATCGCCAGCGTTTGCAGGAAGTCCTCGCCGAGACTCAGCAGCTCAACGAAGAGCTGCAAGTGCAGCAGGAAGAACTCAAGACCGCCAACGAAGAGTTGGAGGAACAGTCGCGCATCCTCAAGGAGTCCCAGGCGCACCTGGAAACCCAGCAGGCGGAGCTTGAGCAGACCAACGAGCAACTGGCCGAACAGACCCAGACCCTGGCCGAACAGCGCGACGCCATGGACCGCAAGAACGTCGAACTCAACCGGGTCCAGCTGGAACTGGAAGACCGCGCCGATGAGTTGCAACGTTCCAGCAAGTACAAGTCCGAATTCCTGGCCAACATGTCCCACGAGCTGCGCACGCCGCTGAACAGTTCGCTGATCCTGGCCAAGTTGCTGGCCGAGAACCCGCAGGAAAACCTCAGTGCCGAACAGGTCAAGTTTGCCGAGTCGATCTATTCGGCCGGCAATGACCTGCTCAACCTGATCAACGACATTCTCGACATTTCCAAGGTAGAAGCCGGCAAGTTGGAAGTGCGTCCGGAAAATTCCAGCGTCGAGCGCCTGGTGGACGGCCTGCGCGGCATGTTCGAACCGCTGGCCAGGGATCGCAAGCTGGGCTTCCAGATCGATGTGCAGGCAGGTTCACCGACCCTGCTGTTCACTGACCGCCAGCGTCTGGAGCAGATTCTCAAGAACCTGCTGTCCAACGCTATCAAGTTCACCGAACAGGGCCAGGTCAGCCTGTCGGTATCCCGGGCGCCGGGGGAGGGCATCGCCTTTACCGTGCGTGATTCAGGGATAGGTATCGCCCAGGACCAACAGGAAAGCATCTTCGAAGCCTTCCGCCAGGCCGATGGCACCACCAATCGGCGTTACGGCGGCACCGGCCTGGGCCTGTCCATTTCCCGTGACCTGGCAACCTTGCTGGGTGGCTACATCAGCGTGACCAGCGAACCGGG
This sequence comes from Pseudomonas sp. 34 E 7, assembly GCF_900005715.1. Classification (NCBI taxonomy): domain Bacteria; kingdom Pseudomonadati; phylum Pseudomonadota; class Gammaproteobacteria; order Pseudomonadales; family Pseudomonadaceae; genus Pseudomonas; species Pseudomonas sp. 34 E 7. The sequence continues at coordinate 22,016 of NZ_CVTX01000150.1, read as the reverse complement.
CAAGGGCAGCATTTTTACCCTGGTATTGCCGGAACAGTACGTCGAACGCGGCGAAGATGCCGCGCCGATCGAAGCCCCGCGCCAAGCCGTGGCGGTACCGGCGCCTGTGCCCGTCAAGGTTGCGTCGCTGCCGACGGCCGATGCCGAACCGATCCCGCGCTTTGCCGATGACCGCGACAAAGCGCCATTCACCACCCGCACCATCCTGGTGGTGGAAGATGAGCCGAATTTCGCGCGCATCCTCTTCGACCTGGCCCACGAGCTGGGCTACAACTGCCTGGTCGCTCACGGTGCCGACGAAGGCTACAGCCTCGCGGAAGAATTCATCCCCGACGCGATCCTGCTGGACATGCGTCTGCCGGATCATTCCGGCTTGACGGTGCTGCAGCGTCTGAAGGAGCACGCCAATACCCGGCACATTCCGGTGCATGTGATCTCCGTGGAAGACCGCGTCGAAGCCGCCATGCACATGGGCGCCATCGGTTACGCGGTCAAACCCACTACCCGGGAAGAGCTCAAGGACGTGTTCGCGCGCCTGGAAGCCAAGCTGACGCAAAAGGTCAAGCGCGTACTGCTGGTGGAGGACGACGACCTGCAACGTGACAGCATCGCCCGCCTGATCGGCGACGATGACATTGAAATCACCGATGTCGGTTACGCCCAGGCGGCGCTGGACCTGCTGCGCACCAACGTCTACGACTGCATGATCATCGACCTCAAGCTGCCGGACATGCTCGGTAACGAGCTGCTCAAGCGCATGGCCACCGAGGATATCTGCTCGTTCCCGCCGGTGATCGTGTATACCGGGCGCAACCTGACACGCGACGAAGAAGCCGAGCTGCGCAAGTATTCGCGCTCGATCATCATCAAGGGTGCGCGGTCCCCGGAGCGCCTGCTCGATGAGGTCACACTCTTTCTGCACAAAGTCGAATCCCAGCTGTCCCATGACCGCCAGAAGATGCTCAAGACCGCGCGCAGCCGTGACAAGGTGTTCGAAGGGCGCAAGATCCTGCTGGTGGACGACGATGTGCGCAATATCTTTGCCCTGACCAGTGCCCTGGAGCATAAAGGCGCCGTGGTGGTGATCGGGCGCAATGGCCGTGAAGCCATCGACAAGCTCAATGAGGTCGATGATATCGACCTGGTGCTGATGGACGTGATGATGCCGGAGATGGATGGCTACGAAGCGACCGCGCTGATCCGTCAGGACCCGCGCTGGAAAAAGCTGCCGATCATTGCCGTCACCGCCAAGGCCATGAAAGATGACCAGGAGCGTTGCCTGGCGGCAGGTTCCAACGATTACCTGGCCAAACCGATTGATCTGGACCGTCTGTTCTCGTTGATTCGCGTGTGGTTACCCAAGATGGAACGCATTTAAGTGGAGCGAAGTTTCTTGGACAAAAGCAGCGACATCGAGCTGCGCCTGTTGATCGAGGCGATTTACCTCAAGTACAGCTACGACTTTCGCGATTACTCCGGCGCGTCGGTCAAGCGGCGGGTGGCCCATGCCTTGCGCCAGTTCGACTGTGCGACCATTTCCGCGCTGCAGGAACGCGTGCTGCACGATCCGGCGGCGTTCATGCAATTGCTGCAGTTCCTGACCATCCCGGTGAGCGAGATGTTTCGCGACCCGTCGCACTTTCTGGCGATTCGCCGGGAAGTCGTGCCGTTGCTCAAGACCTACCCGTCGATCAAGATCTGGATCGCCGGCTGCAGCACCGGCGAGGAGGTGTACTCCATGGCGATCCTGCTGCGCGAAGAAGGCTTGCTCGAACGCACCATCATCTACGCCACCGACATCAACCCGGCCTCGCTGGACAAAGCCAAGCAGGGCATCTTCTCCCTGGAGAACGTGCGCGCCTACACCGCCAACTATCAGCAGGCCGGTGGCCAGCGCTCATTTGCCGACTACTACACCGCAGCTTACGATAATGCGATCTTCGACAAGACCTTGCGCGAGAACGTCACGTTCGCCGACCACAGCCTGGCGACCGACAGTGTATTCTCAGAAACTCAATTAATTTCATGCCGCAACGTACTGATTTATTTCAATAAAAATTTGCAAGACAGGGCGTTTGGGTTGTTTCATGAGTCACTGTGTCATCGCGGCTTTCTGGTGTTGGGCAGCAAGGAAACCCTGGATTTTTCAGCCTACAGCAAGCAATTCGAACCCTTGGTCAAACAGGAACGGATCTACCGCAAATCATGAGCGATGCCGCCAGCCCCCCGATTCACGGGATTGAAGCCATCGTCGTCGGCGCTTCCGCCGGCGGCGTGGAGGCGTTGCTGAGTATTTTTGGCGGGTTGCCGGACACGTTCGGCCTGCCGATCATTGCAGTGCTGCACCTGCCGGATGAACGTCGCAGCCAGTTGGCCGAAGTCTTCGCGCGGCGCTTGCGCATTCCGGTGAAGGAGGCGCGGGACAAGGAGTCGATCGAGGCGGGTACCCTGTATTTCGCCGGTCCCGGCTATCATTTGTCGGTGGAGCAGGACCGCAGTCTGTCGCTGAGCCAGGAGGACCGCGTGCACCATTCCCGGCCGGCCATCGATTTTCTCTTCACCTCGGCCGCCGACGCCTACGCAAAAGGCCTGCTCGCGATCCTGCTGACCGGCGCCAACCAGGACGGCGCGCGCGGGTTGGCTTATGTCAAGCAATCGGGCGGCACGACCGTTGTACAAGACCCCGTCGAGGCCCGGATTGCCGTGATGCCCCTGGCAGCGCTGGCGCTGCACACACCCGACCATATTCTTTCCTTGAGCCGCATTGGCTCACTGCTGGCTTCCCTGGAACCTTCCCCATGTTAAGTACTGTCCAGGCCAAACTGCTGATCGTCGACGATCTGCCGGAAAACCTGCTGGCCCTCGAAGCGCTGATCAAGCGCGAAGACCGCCAGGTATTCAAGGCATTGAGTGCCGACGAAGCATTGTCCCTGTTGCTGGAACATGAATTCGCCATGGCGATCCTCGACGTGCAGATGCCTGGCATGAACGGTTTCGAACTGGCCGAACTGATGCGCGGCACCGAAAAGACCAAGAACATCCCGATTGTGTTTGTCAGTGCCGCCGGCCGCGAACTCAATTACGCCTTCAAGGGTTATGAAAGCGGCGCGGTGGACTTCCTGCACAAGCCGCTGGATATCCACGCGGTGAAAAGCAAGGTTAACGTATTCGTTGACCTGTACCGCCAGAGCAAGGCGATGAAGCTGCAGGTCGAGGCCCTGGAGCGCAGCCGCCGCGAGCAGGAACTGCTGCTCACACGCCTGCAGGCCACCCAGGCCGAGCTGGAGCAGGCGGTGCGCATGCGCGATGACTTCATGTCGATTGTCGCCCACGAAGTGCGTACGCCACTGAACGGGCTGATCCTGGAAACCCAGCTGCGCAAGATGCACCTGGCCCGGGATAACGCGGCGGCTTTTACCCTGGACAAGATGCACGCGATGGTCGACCGCGATGAGCGCCAGATCAAGAGCCTGATCCGCCTGATCGAAGACATGCTCGACGTGTCGCGTATCCGCACCGGAAAGCTGTCGATACGCCCGGCTCGCTTCGACCTGGCGCAACTGGTGCGCAACCTGGTGCATAACTTCGAGCCGCAGGTCGCCGCCGCCGAATCGTCGCTGCAATTGCTGGCTGACGAGCCGGTCGAGGGTAATTGGGATGAGTTTCGCATCGAGCAGGTCGTCACCAACCTGCTGACCAATGCCTTGCGCTACGGCGCCAAGAGCCCGATCGAAGTGCGGGTGTATGCGGAACATGGCGAGGCCTGCGTGGAAGTGCGCGACCATGGCATCGGCATCAGCGAGGAGAACCAGAAGCGCATTTTCCAGCAATTCGAGCGGGTATCCGTCAGCCACGCGGCGGCCGGCCTGGGCCTGGGGCTGTTCATCTCCGAACAGATCGTCGCGGCCCATGGTGGCACCATCGAGGTTGAAAGCCAGATAGGCGAGGGCGCGTTGTTTCGGGTCTGTTTGCCACTGCAGGCAACGGCATGAAATCAATCGTCAGCTCGACGCAACCTCTACGTGACCCCATGGTCGTAACACCAGCTACCGACTGGACGAAGGCTTCCCATGAGTGAAGATGCACAAGATGTCGTACTGATCGTCGAAGACGACGAATCCATTATGTTTGTGCTGGGTGAATACCTGGCCGGCCTGGGTTATCGGGTATTGAAGGCCGTCAATGGCAAAGAAGCCTTTGAAATTCTCGCCACCAAACCGCACCTGGACCTGATGGTCACGGATTACCGCCTGCCCGGTGGCATTTCCGGCGTGCAGATCGCCGAGCCGGCGCTCAAGGTGAGGCCGGAATTGAAAGTGATCTTTATCAGTGGCTACCCGCAGGAAATCCTCGACTGCAACAGCCCGATAACCCGCAATGCGCCGATTCTGGCCAAGCCGTTCGACCTGGATACGTTGCAGGAGCATATCCAGCGGTTATTGGCGTGAAAGATATGGCGCCAAGTTCAGGCACCGCGTATTTCATTCAGTCAAGGACTTCGCAGCGTCTACACACTCCAGCTTTTGGGCGCCATCTTAGCGCCCTAGTAAGGCGCCCAATGTCATTAGACCAGTTCAGGGTCGACTCGACGTTGTGAGCGGTATGTCATATAAGCTTCTAACATCTGCGTCGAAGACACTGTTTTTTTTCATCCACTCGTCATCATGATCAAAGACTTTGAACTCCAGAGTGTTCCTGTCAACCCCGTGGGTTCTGTATTGAACGTTGAGTTTTTTATCATGGAAAAGTCTGTGCAGGCCCCCCTTCATAGCTTCGGCGGACGAAAAGCTTGCCACGCCGAAATTTGGGTCGTAGTACCAAAATATCTTTTCGCCATTCTTTATCTTGACCCCAGCCGCCATCGCGTGGCCCGGCGAGTCAATCATTACCGACTTTTGAATGGGTGAATCGCTCAGTTCTTTTATCATATCTTGATAGGAAAGCTGCCTGAGCGTTTTATCGGCATGGAAAGCGGATCTGGGGCCCACCTGGTTCTGAATCTTGCTCAACTTTTTAGCAAATGCTCGAGAGGCAGGATCTGTGGGAAACGCCGCAGCGGTGTAGAGATTTTTAATGAACTCAGCTTCCTTTCCATTCTCAATTGCCGTTGCCATTACTCGGGACAGCGCGGCGCACTGCCCGTCAGACAGTTGTAATGTCAGAGTCAGGTATACGACTTGTGGCATGGGGGTGACAGTACCGAAGCGAGGTTCTATATTATCGATGAACCTCGCCGCACCCTTACGGCCAAAGGCGTAAGCAATATCATCGTACTTCCTGGCAATAATACCTACCTGCTCGGCCGTGAGTTTGGTATTACCGGCCAACTTCATGATGTCTTCGACTTTGTTGGCTTTGCCTAAGCCAGGCACATTGTCAAACGCGCCGATGTAATAGCCATTGTCGAACTCCGCTGTTCCTCGATGTTGCTTGATACTGGATTCCCATGCATTGACAATCTTATCGCTTATCATTTTTCTGGGATCGGCCGCAGTCGCCCATCGTCCAAACGATTCCACACTTATTCGTGGGGAGGGTAGGAAATCTTTTAAAGGAAGACCGTAGGGTTGCCGGGTAGCTGTGTCAATGGCATACCACTTCCCCTCCTTCTGCACGGCTACCGTTTCAACGATTTCTCCTTGTATCTTCGCTGTTCCTATTGCCCCGGAGTCGTAGCCCTTCAACCCTTTCAGCAAATCATAGGTTTGCGGCGCGGTCCACGTGATGATTTTCCTGGTGGCCAGTTTTGCCACGTTGTTTGCGAAGGTTCCGACACCTCTTACTAGCGTACCAACGCCATCCAGTGGATTAAGTGCGCTCACGGTGCCACGACCAAAAATCTTGGCGCCATACTTGAAGTATTTGAGTGCTGATGACCCAGCTTTAAGGGCCTTGGCACCCTTTGCAGCCACAGCGAAGCTGACGAAAAACCCGAATGCATCCAATGCCAGGTCAACAATGCCTTCGCCGACGTTGCCTTTCGAGAAATTTTTGATGGCTGAGTAAAGTGGAACAAGGTTTAGGAAAAATTCACCTACTCTTTTGTTGGTTGAAACTTCTGTATCGAACGTCGTCAATCCCTTGGCAGCCTTTTTATACGACTGAATATCGACAATTTTTAACTTTACATCGGCGATGTAGCGTGTTCTTTCGCTGGAGTAACTTTTTGGCGTTTTCGAGTCATCAGCCTCATCAAACAACGTGTCCGAATAGCTGCTATCAGGGGCGATGGGTGCAAGGAGATTAAATTTATCTCCCAGCTTCATGCCTTTTGGTATTGGGGACCTGGCTGAGGGCGCGGGTCCAATGTTCAGTTCATTTAAATCATCGCGCATTACAATAGTGTTTTTTTTCCAGTCTATTTCATACGTATGGGTATTCTCATCGAGTTTGCTGCGTATATATATTTTTCCCTCATCCCTTGGGTAGCTCTTCAACTGCCCTGTGGTAGCGGGAAGATGAACCAAAAAATGTTGAGCGACCGTGAGCTGACCGTATTCGATCATTTTTCGATCAGACAGAGGCAGCGATGAAATTAAATATTTGGTTTGCGCAGTAATTGCCGCCTCGTAGCTATCAACGTAAGCGGAAAATTCCTGTTCAAATTCAGTCTTTAGATCCGACATCGAGGACGTCTTAGTACTCAATACCGCGCGAATGGCGGGCAGACTTATTTTGCTGTTACTTGACCGCCATTGCGGATCGCTGGAGCCGAGCTTGTTGGTCAGGTATAAATCCAATACCGAACAAGGGCCGGGAAAGTCATACCGCGCTGTGTCACGGGTAATGCATTTGTCCTTAAGATCATCCAAGGATAAATGCGGCATTAACGACTGCAAGTGTTTCAGCGCCTTCTCATGGAAATCGGGCATCTCCGTTGCGAACGCAATGGACGCTGCGCTCAACTGAGCCACGTGCTCGTTAAATGCACTGCGCACCTCATCCATCCTTGGGTCTGGGTCCACATCCTCGCGGGTCGCGTCCAAGATACCCTGTACGACGCCCCAGATTTTTAGGGCGTCATTTTGCGCGAGTTTTTCAACGAGCTTTTCTTCAGGCGAAAGTGGTAGTTGAGCACTGCGAGTCATCACCTGCGCATACGTCATCGTACAGGTAGAGCCGGGTGCCTGGGCTTCGATGCGCGCCACCCCAGTGCTGAAACTGACCCATGTGTGCGAGCCAAATTTGACTTCCTCAGGTATATCTTTGACAAGAAGCTCCTGCGCTTTGCGAGACAACAGTACAAACTCGGCAAGCGGCGCAGTACGGACCGTGGCTTTTTCCTCGCGGATCAGGTGATCAATCAGGGCGCTTCGTAAAGTGGATGCGCTTTTCCCCCCGAGGTAGGGGTCGGCCAAGTCGAATCCGGCGACTTTGCTTTTCGTCGAGGTTCGCACACTGTCACTGTCCAGCGAGATTTGAAGCGCGGCGAGCATCCAGTCTTCAAGAGAGTTAGGCGAGGCTATTTCGCCAAGATTATATTCGGCTGCGAAACCCATCCATCGTGCTCTAGAGGAATTGAGGATCTCGCTGAGCACTTGACGAGGATTATCATTGAGGGTGCTGGCATCCCAGTGAACGTTACGGGTCCAATGAGCGAGCAAATTGTCGTCTTGCTCATCTTTCAACACATGACGAATGACAGAGTGGAGCTTGCGCTGATCCTCGTTGCTTAGCAGCGTCGGCCAGGAAAGCGCACCACCCAGGTCTCCGAGAGCGGGCTTTACCGGCGGTACACTCATCAATGTTTTGGCCACGACCGAGAGCTGATCATAGGTCGCGGGAATCTCTACACCGTGGTCCACCATAAACGTGTGCAGGGTCACGGTTGCCCCCGGCAGTAGATTGTGTTCTTTAAAATAGGACGAGGAGGGGTCTACAGTGAACACCGTACTTTTCATCGTTTCCTGTTGGGCCGAGCTAAAAGGCTGCGCGCGCTCCTCGGGAGTGCTATAGGGCATTACAGAGTTCGATAGCCTTCCAAGTGTTGCGGCAAGACGGGTGGTTATCTGGCCACTCACGGCCCTACGATTATTCAAATCACCCAGTCGAGTCTGTTGAAGAATCAGATCCTCTTTAAAAGGGTTTTGAGAATATGCTGGTTTGAAAGGTGGTCCCTCCAGCACCTTATCGGCATGCGCTCTGAGAAGTTCTTCCTGAGCGTGCTGGGGGGTTGAGCGATCAATATGAAGATATTCACGGTAAAAAAAACCGATGTCTTGCACCGGTGCGGTATTTTTTTTCCCGACCGTAACAACCCCACCGTCCGGCGTCAGCGCTTTAGCGGCGCTCATAAGTAGAGGCCAGCCAGGAAAGTCATATACGCTGATAGGGTCGACCGCCCGGTTGAGACTGATGATGCCGTTGCGTGCATCAATCTTGAAGGGCAAGGATAGGTCAATGCCCTTATTGCGTGACCAATCGCGCATTGCGGGGCTTTGAATTATATCGTGCAGGTGCGTTCGCCATTGTCCGAAGGACGAGTTCGGCGGAATGTCTTGAACAACGAACCTGTTAAAATCCAGACCATGCGCTTGAATGTCCGGACTTTTCAGCGCATTGGCGTACCTCCTGGCCAAGGCCCTGTCCCCCTCTATCTGAGGAGATTCATCGGTGGCCCCAGTGGCCACGGGAATCTCCGTCACTGGCGAGGCAGAGGAGGGGACAGTTTGTGCGCGATTCTCAGCGAACGGGACTCCATCCGGCGCAGAGAATTGGAGTAAAACAGCAGGAAGCGTAATCACTGACGAAATTCTCTTGATCGATGCTGGCGGAAGTATTTTTCATACGAAGTGCTTACGTTTCGTGGTGAAAAACAGGCATTGATTCCTTCGGGCCAACATGGATCTATGACAACTCGTTTAATAGCGATGTATCTATTTACGCCTGAAGCATCTCCCGCACCTTGGCTGTCAGTAAGTCAAACGTGAATGGCTTGGTGATCAGTTGCATCCCCGATTCCAGGAAACCACCGCGCACCGCCGCATGCTCGGCATAACCTGTAATAAACAACACTTTGAGTTCCGGACGAATCTGCCGGCCTATTTCCGCCAGTTGCCGCCCGTTCATCCCTGGCAGGCCTACATCGCTGATCATCAGGTCAATGCGCTGCTCGGACTCAATGATCGGCAGCGCCGTATCGCCATCACCCGCCACAACAAATCCATAACCGAGCTCTTTGAGTACGGCGCTGACCAGTATCCGCACTGCCGGATCATCCTCGACGATCAATATGGTCTCACCAGTATCGGCAAAGGGTGGCAATGTCGGATTAAGCAGTTCCTGGTGCTGGATCTCGCCAACAAATCGTGGCAGGAACAAACTCACCGTGGTGCCTTTGCCGACTTCGCTGTGAATCGTCACATGGCCATGGGACTGGCGTGCAAAGCCATAGATCATCGACAGCCCGAGGCCGGTGCCCTGGCCGATCGGCTTGGTGGTAAAAAACGGATCAAACACCCGTCCCATCAAATGTTCCGGAATGCCACAGCCGGTATCACTGACGCTCAACTCCACGTAATCGCCAGGGTTCAAGGTGCCATAGGCGGCGGTGAACACGCTGTCGAGGTGGCGGTTGGTGGTTTCCACGGTAAGAATACCGCTGCCGGGCATGGCATCACGTGCATTGATCACCAGGTTGAGCAGGGCGCTTTCCAGTTGATTGGGGTCGGCCTCGGCCGTCCACAGGCTGTCGCTGAGGCGCATTTGCAGGGAGATGCTTTCATTGATGCTGCGTTGCAGCAATTCGCCCATGGAGCTGACCAGTTGATTGATCTCCACGGGTTTGGGGTCCAGCGACTGCCTGCGCGAGAACGCCAGCAGGCGATGGGTGAGGCCGGCGGCACGGTTGGCCGAGGTGACACCCAGGTCGATCAGGCCGTCCAGATCGTCCAGCTTGCCCCGCGCTATACGCCTTCGCAGCAACTCCAGGCTGCCGATGATGCCGGTCAGCATGTTGTTGAAGTCATGGGCGATGCCGCCGGTCAATTGGCCGACGGCCTCCATTTTCTGCGACTGGCGCAAGGCTTCTTCATTGCTGCGCAGTTGCGCGGTACGCTCTTCCACCTGCTGTTCGAGGGACTCCAGGGTGCGTTGCAGGCGCAACTCACTGGCGCTCAGGTCGAGCAGGCGGTCCCGTGCTTCGTATTGCCGCCGCCGCCCGCGCAGGGCGGCGCTGACCAGGCTGATCAGGGTCACGGGATGGAACGGACGCTCAAGGAAGGTGACATTGCCCAGCAACCCACTCAGGTGCGATGAGCCGTTTTGCTCGCTGCCGCCGTGATGGGTCATCAGCACAATGGGCAGGTCAGACCAGGCCGGTTGCTGGTGCAGGTACTCCAGCAGGGGGTCCAGGTCCACGCCACGCAAGGCTTCAGCCGCCACAATGAGCAGGCCGGCACCTTCGTTCAACGCTTCGCACAAATCGATGAGATTGCCGACGACCATACCCTGATAACCGGCTTCGTTGAGCATCATCAGCGCCAACGAGCTGTCGCGGCCCAAAGGCGCGAGGATAATGGCGCGTTCAAACACCGGGGACAGAGACGTCACACTCCCTCTTCCTTGAGCAGAGGCGAGCCGGCGCCCATGTAGATCGGTATGCCGCGCAGCACGCCCTGGAAGTTATCCAGCGGTTCGCCGACCGTCATGCCATTGCTGCTGATGCGGTATTCGCGAATCGTCGATTCGTGGGTACCGGTGCGTTTCTTGATGATGGAAATGGCCCGGCGCACCTTGCCCAGCGCTTCGAAATAACGCAGCAGGATCACGGTATCGGCCAGGTAGGTGATGTCTACCGGGGTCTGCATATCGCCGACCAGGCCATGCTGGGCGACGGTCATGAAGGTCGCAGCGCCACGCCGGTTGAGGTACAGCAGCAGTTCGTGCATATGCAGGATCAGTGCGTTCTCTTCCGGCATGGCCGCCTGGTAGCCGTTGATACTGTCGATCACCACGGTTTTGATGCCGCCTTCGTCTACGCAGCGGCGTACCCGGTGTGAGAATTCACCAGGCGACAGCTCGGCCGCGTCGACTTGTTCGATCAGCAGGTTGCCGGTGGCCTGCAGCGCAGCCAGGTCGATGCCCATGTTCTTCATGCGCTCGAACAGCAGGCCCATCTCTTCGTCAAAGATGAACAGCGCGGCTTTTTCCCCTCGCTCGACCGCCGCGGCGGCGAAGACCATGGAGATCAGAGATTTGCCGGTGCCGGCCGGGCCGAGAATCAGGCTGCTGGAGCCGGTCTCGACGCCGCCGCCCATCAAGGCATCGAGTTCGGCGATACCGCTGCTCATGGTCTGGCGCGTGTAGCCGCCGCGATGCTCGGCCGCCACCAGGCGCGGAAACACATGCACACCGTCACCCATGATCGTGAAGTCGTGAAAGCCGCCACGGTACTTCTGGCCCCGGTACTTCACTACCCGCACACGGCGACGTTCGGCACCGTAGCTGGGCGTCAGTTCTTCCAGGCGAATCACGCCATGGGCCACGCTGTGCACGGTTTTGTCGAGGGATTCGGTGGTCAGGTCGTCGAGCAGCAGCACTGTGGCGTCATAGCGCACAAAGTAATGCTTGATCGCCAGGATCTGCCGGCGATAGCGCAGGGAGCTCTGCGCCAGCAGGCGGATCTCCGACAGGCTGTCGACCACCACGCGGGTGGGCTTGATGCGTTCCACCACTTCGAAAATCTGCCGAGTAGCTTCGCCCAGTTCCAGATCGGAGGAGTACAGCAGGCTCTGCTGATGCTCGGCGTTGAGCAGACTTTCCGGCGGGGTCAACTCGAAGATATGAATGTTGTCGTCCAAGTCCCAGCCATGAGACTTGGCACCTTGGCGCAGCTCACGTTCGGTTTCGGACAAGGTGATATACAGCGACTTTTCACCGTTTTTCGCGCCGGCCTGCAAAAAGTGCAGGGCGACCGTGGTTTTGCCCGTGCCAGGCTCGCCTTCCAGCAAGAACAAATGGCTGCGTGAGAGGCCCCCGGAAAGAATGTCATCAAGACCTTCGATGCCGGTGGCTGCCTTTTCACTTAAGAGCGAAGTTGATGTAGACAAGAAGTGCCCTCAGGTCACGTACGAATTGGGTGCGCGCCGTTGGACGCGTCATATTCACTTGACCCTGGCGGTCTGTAGCGGTTCAACGTTATTTGTGAGCAACCTGCCAATTTTTACAGGTTTTTGCGGGGCCATCACAGACCCTGCTGCAGGGCCGGATCATCCGGATTCTGCTGCTCCAGCTGTGCCAGCAGTACCTGGACGTTCTGCAATTGGCCGCTTTCTTTCCAATAATTGACCAGCAACACACGCGCTTTTCGATTGGCCGGGTGGCGCTGGACGATGTCTTCCAACTGCCGCTGGGCCGCCTCAAGCTCGTCCTGGTCGTGCAACGTGGTGGCCAGGTCGAAGCGGTAATCCTGATTGTCCGGCTCAAGCTCTACCGCCTTGGACAGGCCAAGCAAGGCGTAGGGGCGCTCGCCATGGTGCAGCAGCCACATACCCAGGGCGTGTTGCAGGTAGGCCGACTCCGGGTGCGCCGCCAATTGCTGCGCCAGCAGCTGGCGCGATTCGTCGGTCTTGCCCTGTTTATCCAGCAACTCGATCTGCGCCACCACCGCTTGCAGGTTGTCCGGTTGCAAACGCATGGCCTGCTGCAGCGCATGTTGCGCATCCGCCAGCAGGGCGCTGTGGATATACAGACGCGCCAATTGAATCCAGCCTTCGGCGGTCTCGGGCTGGGCCTTGAGGGTTTTGGCGAATTCGTCGAGCACTTGCTGCAGCGGGCCGAAATACAGGCCCAGGGTATCCGGCGACAGGCCGAGCAGGGCGTTGGCGGCGGCAAAGCGCACGTGCTGTTCGGGGTCCTCCAGCACCGGGCCCAGCAGCAAGGTGCGCTGGCCGGTCGGCACCAGGCCGACAATGCTGTGGATCGCCGCTTCACGCACCACGGGCGAGGCATCAGCCAGGTCTTTATCCGCCAGCTTCAGCGCTTGGGGACTGGGGTAGTTGGGCAGCTCGGCATGCAGCGCGGCGCGCCGCTCGGGTGACAGGTCCGGTCGCCCCAGCTGTTGATACAACACTCGCGCCGCCCCCGGCTCGCCATTGCGCGCCTGCTTCAAGGCCTTGGAATAACCCTGGGCAATCGCCGGGGGCGCGACCACGGGCGTTGTGCGGGAGAAAAACCAGGTGATCAACACAATCGACAACAGGGCGCACAGGCCGATGATGGAGTAACGGCGTGACTTTGACATGCAGGCGTCCGAAGGCAGGGTACGGGTACAAAGTCGCAAGCTTCGGCCAGTGCAGGGCGAGTGTCAAACCGGATTGGCCAAACCAGTCAGCCATGTTGGCGGCTTTGACCATTGCTGGTGGCAGCGCTGTGGAGCGACTATTTGCAGGCGATTGACCTGGTTTGGAAGTGTCCTTAAAACAAAAACACACAAGGAACCGAAGCGATGCGTGATTACCTGGCCGCCACCACCGAATTCGATTACCAGCACACCGTCGACATGACGCTGGCCGGCAACCTGCAGGCCCTCAACGCCTGTGTGGAATGCTGTGACCGTCACGCACTGCCCGGGCGTATTGCGCTGTTCTGGGAGGGCAAGGACGGGCGCAGCGCCACGGTCACCTTTACCGACTTGCAGGACCAGGCCGCACGCTTTGCCAATTTCCTGCTGGGGCAGGGCATCAAGCGCGGTGACAAAGTCGCCGGCTTGTTGCCGCGCACGGCGGAACTGCTGGTGGTGGTCCTGGCCACCTGGCGTATCGGCGCGGTCTATCAACCCTTGTTCACCGCATTCGGGCCCAAGGCCATCGAGCATCGCCTGAACAGTTCCGGCGCCGCCCTGGTGGTCACCGATGCGGTGAATCGGCCCAAGCTCGCGGACGTGGAGGGCTGCCCGACCATCGTGACGGTCACCGGGGCCAAAGGCGAAGGCCTGGTGCGCGGCGATTTCAGCTTCTGGGCCGAACTGCCCCATTATTCCAATACCTGCGAGCCCGTACTGCTGGGGGCGGACGAGCCCTTTTTGCTGATGTTCACCTCGGGCACCACCGGGCCGTCCAAAGCCCTGTCGGTGCCGCTCAAGGCGATTGTCGCATTCCAGGCCTATACCCGCGACGCGGTGGACCTGCGCCCCGAAGACGCATTCTGGAACGTGGCCGATCCGGGCTGGGCCTACGGCATCTATTTTGGTGTGACCGGGCCGCTGTCCATGGGGCATCCGATTACCTTCTACGATGGTCCCTTTACCCTGGAAAGCACCTGCCGCGTCATCAATAAATACGGCATCACCAACCTGACCGGCTCGCCCACCGCGTATCGACTATTGATTGCCGGCGGCGAGCAGTTCGCCCGTTCGATCAAGGGCCGGTTGCGCATCGTCAGCAGCGCCGGCGAGCCCTTGAACCCCGAGGTGATTCGCTGGTTCGCCGACAACCTCGGCGTGACCATTCACGACCACTACGGGCAAACCGAGCTGGGCATGGTGCTGTGCAATCACCACGGCCTGGCGCATCCGGTGCATGTCGGCGCGGCGGGGTTCGCTTCGCCCGGGCATCGCATCGTGGTACTGGATGACAACTACCAGGAATTGCCTGCCGGTCAGCCCGGCATTCTCGCCATCGACCGCGAGCAATCGCCGATGTGCTGGTTCGCAGGCTACGACGGCGTGAAAACCAAAGCCTTTGTCGGCAAGTATTACCTCAGTGGCGATACCGTGGAGCTCAACCCGGACGGCAGTATCAGTTTTGTCGGGCGCAGTGATGACGTGATTACCACCTCCGGCTACCGCGTGGGGCCGTTCGACGTGGAAAGTGCGCTGGTCGAACACCCGGCCGTGATCGAGGCCGCCGTGGTCGGCAAACCTTGCCCGGAGCGCACCGAACTGGTGAAAGCCTTTGTGGTGATCAACGAGCAATACCGCGCCACCCCGGAGCTCGCCGAAGAATTGCGCCTGCACGTGCGTCAACGCCTGGCGGCCCATGCGTATCCGCGGGAAATCGAATTCGTCAGCGACTTGCCCAAGACCCCCAGCGGCAAGCTGCAACGCTTCATCTTGCGTAATCAGGAAATCGCCAAGGCCCAGGCGGCCGTGGCGTGATCTTTTCAAAGGGAAACAGTGATGCACATTGAAAACAAGGTATTCCTGGTCAGCGGCGGCGCTTCCGGTCTCGGCGCGGCCACCGCTGACATGCTGATCGCGGCGGGCGCCAAGGTCATGCTGGTGGACCTCAACGCCGACGCCGTTGCCGCCAAGGCCAGCCAGCTTGGCGACAACGCCCGCAGCGCCGTGGCGGACATCAGTCAGGAAGCGGCGGCCGAAGCCGCCGTCCACGCCACGGTTGCCGCCTTTGGTGGTTTGCACGGGCTGGTCAACTGCGCCGGTGTGGTGCGTGGCGAGAAGATTCTCGGCAAGGACGGCCCGCACGGCCTGGCCAGTTTTACCCAGGTGGTCAACGTCAACCTGATCGGCAGCTTCAACCTGTTGCGCCTGGCCGCTGCGGCCATCGCTGAAACCGATGCGGATGCCGATGGCGAACGCGGTGTCATCATCAATACCGCCTCGGTGGCGGCGTTCGACGGGCAGATCGGCCAGGCCGCGTATGCCGCCTCCAAGGGCGCGATTGCCAGCCTCACCTTGCCGGCCGCGCGCGAACTGGCACGGTTCGGTATCCGCGTGATGACCATCGCCCCCGGCATCTTTGAAACCCCGATGATGGCCGGCATGACCCCGCAGGTACGCGAGGCCCTGGCCGCCGGCGTGCCGTTCCCGCCACGCCTGGGCAAACCCGTCGAATATGCGGCCCTGGTGCGGCATATCATTGAAAACAGCATGCTCAATGGCGAGGTGATCCGTCTCGACGGCGCCTTGCGCATGGCAGCCAGGTAAGGAGGCATCTTCATGAATGACCCTATCGTTATTGTCAGCGCCGTGCGCACGCCCATGGGCGGGTTCCAGGGCGACCTCAAGGGCCTGACTGCACCGCAGCTGGGTGCCGCCGCGATTCGTGCGGCGGTCGAGCGCGCAGGTATCGCCACCGACGCCGTCGACGAAGTACTGTTTGGCTGTGTACTGCCCGCAGGTCTCGGCCAGGCGCCGGCACGCCAGGCAGCGCTGGGCGCCGGGCTGGACAAATCCACCCGTTGCACCACGCTCAACAAGATGTGCGGCTCCGGCATGCAAGCGACGATTATGGCTCACGATGCCTTGCGCGCCGGCAGTATCGACGTGGTGATCGCCGGCGGCATGGAGAGCATGTCCAACGCGCCGTACCTGCTCGACCGCGCCCGCAGCGGCTATCGCATGGGGCACGGCAAGGTCCTCGACCACATGTTCCTCGACGGCCTGGAAGACGCCTACGACAAGGGCCGCCTGATGGGCACCTTTGCCGAAGACTGCGCCGAGCACAACGGGTTTACCCGTCAAGCCCAGGACGCCTTTGCGATTGCCTCCCTGACGCGCGCGCAGGAGGCCATCACCCACGGCAGTTTTGCCGCTGAAATCGTCCCGGTGCAGGTCACTGTCGGCAAAGAGCAGAAAACCATCCTGCATGACGAACAGCCGCCCAAGGCCAGGCTGGACAAGATCGCCAGCCTGAAGCCGGCCTTCCGCGAAGGCGGCACGGTCACCGCAGCCAACTCCAGCTCGATCTCCGATGGCGCGGCGGCGCTGTTGCTGATGCGCGAATCCGAGGCAAGCAAGCGCGGCCTCAAACCCCTGGCGGTGATTCATGGGCATGCGGCGTTTGCCGATGAACCGGGGCTGTTTCCGGTCGCGCCTGTTGGGGCGATCCGTAAGTTGATGGGCAAAACCGGCTGGAGCCTGGAGGATGTCGACCTGTTCGAGATCAACGAAGCGTTCGCGGTGGTCAGCCTGGTCACCATGAGCAAACTGGAAATTCCCCACGACAAGGTCAACGTGCACGGCGGCGCCTGTGCCCTGGGCCATCCGATCGGTGCCTCAGGCGCGCGCATCCTGGTGACGCTGCTCTCGGCCCTGCGCCAGAAAGGCCTCAAGCGCGGCGTTGCGGCAATCTGCATCGGCGGTGGTGAAGCCACGGCCATGGCCGTTGAATGCCTGTATTAAGGACTGACCATGCTGCCTAATGACGAACAACTGCAAATCAGCGACGCGGCCCGGCAATTTGCCCAGGAACGCTTGAAACCGTTCGCCGCCGAATGGGACCGCGACCATCGCTTTCCCCGGGAGGCCATGGGTGAGATGGCCGAACTGGGCTTTTTCGGCATGCTGGTGCCGGAACACTGGGGTGGCTGCGACACCGGTTACCTGGCCTACGCCATGGCCCTGGAAGAAATCGCCGCTGGCGATGGCGCCTGCTCGACCATCATGAGCGTGCACAACTCGGTGGGTTGCGTGCCGATCCTCACGTTCGGCAGTGACCAGCAGAAAGAACAGTTCCTCAAGCCCCTGGCCAGCGGAGCGATGCTCGGCGCCTTTGCGTTGACCGAACCCCAGGCCGGCTCCGACGCCAGCAGCCTTAAAACCCGCGCACGCCTTGAGGGCGACCATTACGTGCTCAACGGCTGCAAACAATTCATCACCTCGGGGCAGAACGCCGGTGTGGTGATTGTGTTTGCGGTCACCGACCCGGCGGCGGGCAAGCGTGGCATCAGTGCGTTTATCGTGCCCACCGATTCGCCGGGCTACAGCGTCGCGCGGGTCGAGGACAAGCTGGGGCAGCACGCCTCGGATACCTGCCAGATCCTGTTTGAAGACCTCAAGGTGCCGCTCGCCAACCGCCTGGGCGAGGAGGGCGAGGGCTACCGGATCGCCCTGGCCAACCTTGAAGGCGGGCGTGTAGGCATTGCCGCGCAATCGGTGGGCATGGCCCGTGCGGCGTTTGAAGCGGCCCGTGATTACGCCCGTGAGCGTGAAAGCTTCGGCAAGGCCCTGATCGACCATCAGGCCGTCGCCTTTCGCCTGGCGGACATGGCCACGCAGATTGCCGTTGCCCGGCAGATGGTGCACTACGCGGCAGCCCTGCGCGACAGCGGCAAGCCGGCGTTGGTCGAGGCGTCCATGGCCAAGCTGTTCGCCTCCGAAATGGCCGAGAAAGTCTGCTCGGCCGCCTTGCAAACCCTGGGCGGTTACGGTTATCTGAGCGACTTCCCCTTGGAGCGGATCTACCGCGATGTGCGGGTCTGCCAGATTTACGAAGGCACCAGCGATATCCAGCGTATGGTCATCTCACGCAATCTTTAAGGAGCCGATACATGAGTTACGAAACCATTTTGCTCGAAGTCCAGGGCCGCGTCGGGCTGATTACCCTCAATCGCCCGCAGGCGCTGAACGCCTTGAACGCCCAACTGGTCAGTGAGTTGAACCAGGCGCTGGATGGCCTGGAAGCCGACCCGCAGATCGGCTGCATCGTGCTGACCGGCTCGAAGAAAGCCTTCGCCGCCGGCGCCGACATCAAGGAAATGGCCGAGCTGACCTACCCGCAGATCTACCTGGACGACCTGTTCAGCGACAGCGACCGCGTGGCCAACCGCCGCAAGCCGATCATTGCCGCCGTGAACGGTTTTGCCCTGGGTGGCGGCTGCGAACTGGCCCTGATGTGCGACTTTATTCTGGCCGGTGACGGCGCCAAATTCGGCCAGCCGGAGATCAACCTTGGCGTACTGCCTGGCATGGGCGGCACTCAGCGTCTTACGCGGGCGGTGGGCAAGGCCAAGGCCATGGAAATGTGCCTGACCGGGCGTTTTATCGACGCGGTGGAAGCAGAACGCTGCGGCATCGTCGCGCGCATCGTGCCCGCCGACGAGCTGCTGGACGAAGCCTTGAAAGTCGCCACCCTGATCGCCGGTAAATCGGTGCCGATCAGCATGATGGTCAAGGAAAGCGTAAACCGCGCATTTGAAGTGAGCCTGTCCGAAGGCGTACGTTTCGAGCGCCGCGTATTCCACGCAGCGTTTGCGACCCAGGACCAGAAAGAAGGGATGGCAGCGTTCGTGGCCAAACGTACGCCCGCGTTCAAGGACAAATAACGAGATTCTCACACTCCATGGAGATCCAAATGCGGGAGGGGGCTTGCTCCCGATAGCGGTGTGACAGTCAACCAACATATTGACTGATCCGCCGCCATCGGGGGCAAGCCCCCTCCCACAGTTTGCCCGCGGTGTGTCAGGCAGAGCGGGTGGTTCTGCATGATCGGCGAGGCGCCGATATTCAATGCAGGTAATCCAGACTTCAACAACACAGCAGATCCAATGTGGGAGGGGCTTGCCCCCTCCCACAGTTTTACCCGCGGTGTGTCAGTCAGAGCGGGTAGCTCTGCATGATCGGACAGGCGCCGATATTCAATGCAGGTAATCCAGACTTCAACAACACAGCAGATCCAATGTGGGAGGGGGCAAGCCCCCTCCCACAGTTTTACCCCTGTGTGTCAGTCAGAGTGGGTAGTGCTTCAGTTCCCTGGCAATGACCATGCGCTGAATCTCGCTGGTGCCTTCGTAAATCTGCGTGATCCGCGCATCCCGGTAGTAGCGTTCCACCGGGTAGTCTTCCAGGTACCCATACCCACCATGAATCTGCATCGCCTTGGAGCAGACCTTTTCGGCCATTTCCGAGGCGAACAGCTTGGCCTGGGATGCTTCGGACAGGCATGGCTTGCCGGCGCTGCGCAGGCGTGCGGCGTGCAGGATCAACAGGCGTGCCGCGCTCAGCTGGGTTTGCATATCGGCCAGCAGGTTGGCCACGCTCTGGTGTTCGATAATCGCTTTGTCGAACTGCACCCTATCCCGGGCATAGGCCAGCGCCGCTTCAAAGGCGGCCCGCGCGATGCCCAGGGCCTGGGCGGCGATGCCGATACGCCCACCCTCCAGGTTGGACAGGGCAATGGCCAGGCCTTTGCCGCGCTCGCCGAGCAGGTTGGCTTCGGGCACCGCGCATTGGTTGAAGGTGACGGCGCAGGTGTCCGACGCCCGAATGCCCATCTTGTGTTCAGTGCGGTCTACCACAAATCCCGGGGTGTCAGTGGGCACCAGGAACGCCGAAATGCCTTTCTTGCCCAGCTCCGGGTCGGTCACGGCAAACACAATGGCCAACTGGGCGCGCTTGCCGTTGCTGACGAACTGCTTGGCACCATTGATCACCCACTGGCCGTCGCGCAGTTCCGCGCGGGTGCGCAGGTTGTGGGCTTCGGAACCGGCCTGGGGCTCGGTCAGGCAGAAACAGCCAATGGCCTGGCCGCTGGCGAGTGCGGCCAGCCAGGTGTGCTTCTGTGCCTCTGTGCCGTAGTTGAGGACCGGGCCGCAACCCACTGAGTTATGGATACTCATCAAGGCGCCAGTAGCACCATCACCCGCAGAGATTTCCTCCACGGCCAGGGCATAGGCGACGTAATCCACGTAGGTGCCGCCCCATTCCTCCGGGACCACCATACCGAGCAGGCCCAACTCGCCCATCTTGGCCACCAGCGCATCGTCGATCCAGCCGGCTTTTTCCCAGGCCTGGGCATGGGGTGCGATTTCACCACGGGCAAAATCACGCGCCATGTCGCGGATCATCACTTGTTCTTCTGTGTATTCAAGATCTTGCATGGCTTATTTCTCAATCTGCGCGAAGTCACGGAAGAAGCTATCGATATGGCTGGCGTCCAGCGCATGCACCGTTGGCGGGTTCCACTGCGGTTTTTTGTCCTTATCGATGATCAGGGCGCGGACCCCTTCGATCAGGTCGCCACGGGCGAACCACTGGCGGTCCAGGTGCAGCTCAAGGGCAAAGCACTGTTCCAGCGGCAGGTGGCGCCCACGGCGCAACATCTGCAGGGTGACAGCCATGGCCAGGGGCGAGCGGGTCTGCATCAGGTCGGCGGTGGCCTGACCCCAGTCGTGGCTATCGGCGACGGTGACCTGCTGAAGTTGCTCGACAATGCTTGGCACGTCCGGCAGGGCGAAGAAATGGTCGATTGCCGGACGCAAGGCCGCCAGCGGCGGATCAGGCAATTGCTGCACGGCCAGTTGGGCGAGCACGCCTTGCAGGTCCTTGAGGGGAGAATCGCGCCATTGCAGGCTATCGAGCCTTTGCGCAAGCTCGGTCAATCGGGCGCTGTCCAGGTACCAATCCGCCAGGCCGCAGTACAAGGCGTCCGCCGCACGGATCTGCACGCCGGTAACGCCCAGGTAGATCCCCAGCTCCCCGGGGATGCGCGGCAGGAAATAGCTGCCACCCACATCCGGGAAATACCCAATGGCCACTTCGGGCATGGCCAGACGACTGCGCTCGGTCACCACGCGCAGGTCGGCGCCTTGCACCAGGCCCATGCCGCCGCCGAGCACGAAGCCGTCCATCAATGCCAGTACGGGTTTGGGGTAGTGGTGGAGGATAAGGTCAAGCGCGTATTCCTCCACGAAGAAGTCTTCATGCAAGGTGTCGCCAGCCTTGAAGCTGTCGTACAGGGAACGGATATCGCCGCCCGCACAGAAGGCCTTGTCGCCGGAGCCGCGCAGCACAACGGCGTAGACCCGCGGGTCATCGGCCCAGGCCTGTAGCCGCGTTGTCATCAGCCGCACCATGTCCAGGGTGATGGCATTCAAACCGGCGGGGCGGTTGAGGGTGAGGTAACCAATATGGTTACGCACCTCACTCAGTATTTCCTGCTGCTGAATATCGGTGTGGCTTGCTTCGGGGGACACCTGAGCAGTCATCACTAACTCCCTGCTTTTATTGTTCTTTATCAAGATGTTCGGGGGCGAACCATCGCCTGATCGTACCAGCGCAAATTTGCCGCGTACAACCCGGAATCATGCAGGTCGTTGTTGCATTTATGCAGAGCGCGTCAAACCACGCGGCCGGCCAGGACCTCGCCGATGCTGCGGCGTCGCGCGTGGCCTTCGGCGGTATGGATCAATTCCTCCAGCGCCGTGGGCTCGACGTCGAAGAACTGCTCCATATCGGCCAGCGCCAGCTTGAGGTCGGCCGCCGTGATGGCCGGGTCGGGTGCGGGCGCACTGCCGATCACCACCGGCAGCGGTGCGGCAGGCGCCTTGGGGTAACG
>NZ_CVTX01000108.1:0-2231 GCF_900005715.1 Pseudomonas sp. 34 E 7 | reverse complement strand
TGGCCGGTTTCTACCGTTCGTGAAGGACAACAATCGGCAAACCTGTTACCCAGAGTTAAACCCCCGGTATCTGGTACACAACCGAATCATATTTCTCCGTCATTCGCCTCTCAATGACGACTCCCCTCAAAGCTTCGGCAATACGTCGACTCGCACGGTTCTGCGTCGCAACAGGGTAGATGAAGTGCTTTGCCGCCACCCGCTTGCTAGCCCACTGAACAACCGCCCGCACCGCTTCACCACCAAAGCCCAGCCCGTGTTTATCTTCACGGATCCAGATACCTAACTCCGGTGTTTCACTGCCGGTATGGTGCAGCCCGACCAAGCCGGTAAAACGGGCACTCACCAGTTCCCTGACCGTGAACACGATGTCGCTGCCATCCGCTATCGCAGGCAGCCACTGCTCCCAGACTTGCGCGTACTCTTCTAGCGAGGCAGGCGGCTCCCAGGACATGTAGCGAGTCAGAGACGGTGTGAGACAAGGGAAAGACTCAGCAGCGTCCTGCTCGCAGAAGGGCTCAATACTAAGGCGTTGCGAGAGAATGCGGATTGGGTGGGTGTCGACTGGCATTGCAATTTCCTTCCTGGGGTCCATTACTCCATTTATGCCGTGAACATACCATGCGGGTCGCTTCATCAGTGTCAGGCTCTCTATACTGAGCCCCCAGGATGGTAGTTGGAGCACACCCTATGCCCGTCACACCCAATCAAAATTCCCCCATCACTTTGGTCCCCGCTCAACAGAGCGACTTGGATAATCTGGTAGCTATTCGAATTGAGGCCATGCGCGAAAGTCTGGAGCGTGTTGGGCGGTTTGATCCGGTCCGTGCGCGGGAGCGGTTTCTTGGCGGTTTTGAAGCTCGCTGCACACGTTACATCGAGGTATCTGGAGAGAGGGTGGGTTTCGTAGTGGTCAAACATCACCACAATGAACTCTTGCTAGACCACTTGTATGTAAGGACGAGCGCGCAAGGATCAGGGGTGGGGTCTGCTGTTCTCACGCAGATTTTCAAAGAGGCGGATGCAGCTGCGCTTCCTATTAAAGTGGGTGCTCTCAAGGAAAGCGCTTCCAATCGCTTTTATACCCGCCATGGCTTCCAGTTCATCGAAAGCAGTGAATTCGACAATTATTATGTTCGTCAGAATGTTCCGGCGATTGGCCCAGCCTGCTAGCTGGATATGATGCACCTCGACGTACGCAAGCTCTGCCTTTTCAACAGGCTCGTTTTCAGCTTGGCCAGCCGGGTTCAAGCGCTACAACGCGACCAGGCACCGGCCACCGTCCAACAGAATCAGTTCATAGTCCTGGCCCGCCTTCGGGATGAAGCGGAAGGTTTGCTGGCAGGGTCAGCGGCAGTGATAAGGACTCTCGCTGCGCAGTTCCTCGCCGGTTTTGGCGTCGCGAATGATCACCGTCGCCCCTGGCGCGTTAAGGCAGAAGGCGTTGCGTATGGGGTAAATGTTATGGCCCTAGGCAGCGAAGGTCCCGAGCTTTTTTATCTGAGCGCCGGATGCGTCGTGAGCCGTCACGGTGTACTCACCCGACATGGACTGAAAACGACGCTGATAAATTGGCACCGAGCTTCTTCAACAAGGCACAATCACCGGAGAAGATGTTACAAGCCTTCTTAGAAAAAGCGATTGCCCTTTCGACGGCCTGACCATTCCAAGGCAACCAATGTGTCACTGCACGGATCAATCAGGTACGTCAGCATGGTGGGATATCCGACAGTATCAGCGGCTTGCCTGGGTACGCCACAACACAGGCCAATACACCTGATCCAGCCCCATGCACGGGATCATTTCAGCCGCATGCGTCAGCGTGAAACCGTTACCATCGTAACGCCAGCGCAGCGTAGTGCCACAATTGCCCATACTCATCGCCCTTACCTGACTGCTTAGTTCACCCGTGGCCGGATCAAACTCTACGAAGCCCTGGGGCTCTCTTTCCGGCAGGTTTGGCACTTCGGCAATCAGCGCCGCACGCGCCTGCTCCGGGTGGTCCAGGGGCGCCTGGTAAATAGTGTAGAAACAGTTGTAGGCCCCACAGCCGGTTTCGATGATCACTAGCGCTTGATCTGAACTCAAGGCGTACGCTTTGGCTTTTGGCACGACACCTTCATTCAGATCTTCCTGCCAGTCCTTGCGCGTGGCGACCACCACGGCATCCGTGATCTCTTTTGCTTTGTCCGGCGTCAGCGCGGCAGGTGCCTGCCAACTTGGCGCTGGCG
>NZ_CVTX01000109.1:0-11442 GCF_900005715.1 Pseudomonas sp. 34 E 7 | reverse complement strand
CGTCCTGCCGGGTTGCCCACGGATTCAAGCCTGCGTTCGGCCAGCGTGGTTTAACGGGGCGCCTGAGATCAAAAGCAGATCAAGATCAAGGGCGACTCGCTTCGCATCGTGGTTACGGTGGCCGAAGTTATCGATTGACCGCAATCCTCACCTGAAACACCGTGCCCTGTTCCGTGTCGGAGCTGACCTCAATCGATCCACTATGGGAGGCGACGATTTCCGAGGCGATGAACAGGCCAAGGCCCAGGCCTTCGGTGGGGCCGTGGTGGATGGCGGTGCGCTGGGAGAAACGGCCCATGGGGTTGAATATGAACGGGAGCACGTCCTCGGGTATCGCTTCACCGCTGTTGCGCACAGTGAAGACGGCGAAGTCCTCGTGCATGCCCAGCTCGACCTGGATAGGCCGTGTGGTGTCGCCATGTTGCACCGCGTTGCTGATGATGTTCGAAAACACCTGCTCCATCCGCCCGCCGTCAAACTGCCCAGATACGTTTGTGTTCGCGTCGAACATCACGATGGCTTCGGGATGAAACGCGCGAATTTCCTCGACCACGCGCTGGCACAGCGGCGAGAGGTTTATTTCGCTGGTTTTGACCGGGATGCCCGGCCCCATCTGGCAGCGAGTCAGGTCAAGCAGGTCGCCGACGATCTGGCTTGCCCGGCGCACGCTGGTGTAGACCTGATTGGCGATCTTGGTCGCCCGCGCCCCGGCGTCCTGGGAGCGGCGCAACACGTCGGCACCCAGCAGGATTGCGCCGAGTGGGGTGCGCAAATCGTGGCCGAGGATGCCCAGGAACATGTTGCGTGAGGCCTCGACGGCCCGTGAATAGCTGGCAATGGACTCGGCCAGGGCCTGGTCAATGGCCTCATGGAATCGGGTCATGTCGTCGACGTTGATCGGTGTGCCGTCCTTGACCTGGCGCATCCACTGGCTGACCACACTGGTGCGCAGCGCGCGGTATTCGGAGACCATCTGGTCGATGGTGAACCCGGCCATCAGCCGCGTCATTGCGTGGGTTTCGGCCGCAGTTTCCTGTTCGTCCTCCGGTGCGTGGCCCTGGGCCTTGGCGATTTGTTCCTGGCGGGTCTGCTTGGTGCGCAGGTCGCTGACGATGGCCCGCAACATCTGCTCGGCATGATCGCGCAGCGCGACGCTGTCGAGTTCCTCGCCCGGGGTGTCGATGGTTCTGGCGAAATCTTCCCAAGCCTGCAGTATCGGCTCGAGGTTTTCCAGAATGAAGTCGGGCAGGCGCATGTCTGTAGTCCTGGTGGGAGGCGGGCAGAAAAGCGAAGCTGCACAGGCGAACGGAAATTCCCGGCAGTGTAGGAGGTTGTTCGTCGCTTTTAAAGCCCGGACTGCGGCGGCGCTATTGCGGGCATTACAGCCCCAGTGTCAGCGACCTCAGCCGTTGTTCCACCACGCTGTCAAAATGGCTTGCCAACGCTTCGCAGCGCTCGGAAGTGAGCCCTTCACAGCAGGTGATTCCCAGCACAAACCCTTGGGCCTTGGCACCGCCTTTGACGGCAAGAATCATTGACCCCGCCAGTTCGATCTCACGCAGAATTCTGTCAGCCTGTCGTTTTATAGGGCCGGGCAAATCGTTCAGGGCTTCTTTCATGGCCGTCTCCGCAGGCATTCACTCACACGCACACACACAAGGCAACGGAGGCACCGTGGGCCTCTTGAAAGCATCGACCGAAGGATGCTGCAAGAGTTTCGTCGTGTGCGGTTGTAAGGCGATGATGTGCAGTGCGGTCGTTGCCCTTCGGTCGCTTGGCAACCGACGCGTATCCATCTGACACACCTCGGTCCAAATGTGGGAGGGGGCTTGCCCCCGATGGCGGCCTCGGGGCTGACCAGGATGCTGGATTGGACCGGGTACATATCCGTTTCTGCGGTAACGGCCACTTAGGGTTCCGCCCTGACGGCGGCTCACTTTTGAAAAGCGCAAAAGTAAGCAAAACGCTCTTGCCCCACCACTCGGCACCTCGCCTAGGCTCGGTGTGCCCGATCGAAGGCTTGAATCCGTGGGCCGCCGCCACGCGCCATCCATGGCCCAGTGCGGCTAACCCGGCGTCCTGCCGGGTTGCCCACGGATTCAAGCCTGCGTTCGGCCAGCGTGGTTTAACGGGGCGCCTGAGATCAAGATCAAAAGCAGATCAAGATCAAGAGCGGCTCGCTTCGCATCGTGGTTACCGGCTACGGCGGTGTGTAGCTATGCCCCGATGTGTAAAGTCGGTAAATGCATCGGTGACTGACACATCGCTATCGGGAGCAAGCTCCCTCCCACATTTGGACCCGGGTTTATCTCGGACCAGACTCGGCAAGGGTTCATGAAAAGAATTCATGAATGCGCCAGGCGCCAGCATGTTCAACCGCGCAGCACCAGTGCCATATCCGGGTATTGCGCGCACAGGAAGTCGACGAAGGCGCGCACTTTGGGCGCGGCCAGGCGCCTGGAGGTGTGCAATACCCAAAGCTGCGGCTCGATCCCGGCGACCGTGCCCCATTGCACCAGTTCGCCCCGGGCCAAGGAGGCTCCGGCGATGGACTGGGGAATTAGGGCCGCGCCACCACCGGCGATCGCCGCATCGCGCACCATCAGTAGCGAAGAAAACTGCAGCCTGGGGATCGGCTCCAGTATCAACTCCCCGCCGTCCAGGTGCCATTGGGTCGGCGTGAAGCCCGTTGTGACGATGCTGCCTACGGACCTGATCGCGCCAGGCTGCGGTTTGGGTATTTGCGGCGCTGCCACCACGATCAGGCGGTCGGTGGCGAAGCACCTGCCGACCAGGTCGCTGTCCGGGCTCGGGTTGATGCGAATGGCGACGTCGAATTGTTCTTCAACCAGATCCACCTGGCGATCGTCGGCCACGACCTCAATCACAACCTCCGGATAAGCTGCGCAGAAGCGGGCGCCAATCGCACCCATGGCCAGTTGGGAGAACAGGATCGGCGCCGCCACGCGCAAACGTCCGCGTGGCGTCGAAACGCCCTCGCGTGCGGCGGTCATGGCTTCAGTCACTTCACCCAGGGGGCCTTGGGTGCGCGACATCAGCAGCTCGCCGGCTTCGGTCAGTTTCAGCCCGCGCGCACTGCGCTCAATCAGTCGCACACCCAGTTGCTCTTCCAGGTCGGCGATTCGGCGCGACAGCGTGGCCTTGGACACGCCGCTCGCACGGCTGGCCTTGCCCAGGCCTTCGTGGGTGGCGACCTGGATGAAGTCGATCAGCGCGTTGAGGTTCATGGTGTTCCGTTTTTGAGACGAGGTTTCTGGATTCTGTGGTCTTCGTTTTCGTTATGCAACGGTTTACTTTGCATTCGAACCCCAACCCACTGATCCACCCGCAGGAGTTTCAACCATGAGCATTCTCGTCATCGGCGCCACCGGCACCCTCGGTTCACTCGTCACCCAAGGCCTTGCCGCGCAAGGCGCGCAGGTCAACGCCCTGGTGCGCCAGGCAGGTAAGCGGGCATTCCCGGCCGGCGTCACCCAAGTGGTCGGCGACCTCACTGATGTCGCGTCCATGCGCGCCGCGCTGGCGTCGGTGCGCACCCTGTTTCTGCTCAATGCCGTCACGCCCGACGAGGTGACGCAGGCGCTCATCGCGTTGAACCTCGCTCGGGAGGCCGGTATCCAGCGCATCGTTTACTTATCCGTGATCCATGCCGACACTTTCACCCAGGTGCCGCATTTCACCGGCAAGCACACCGTTGAACGCATGATCGACAGCCTCGACCTTCCGGCGACGGTATTGCGCCCGGCGTACTTCATGCAAAACGACCGCATGGTCCAGCAGACGATCCAGGACTATTCGGTGTACCCGATGCCTATCGGCTCGGCCGGTGTGGCCATGATCGATACGCGGGACATTGCCGATATAGCCGTTGCAGAGCTGTTGCGACGCGATCGGTCCGCGACTGCGCTGGAGCGCGTGACGCTGGAACTGGTAGGGCCGCAGGCGCTGACGGGGGCCGGTGTGGCCAAGCTCTGGAGTTCGGCCCTGGGCCGCGAGATCGCCTATGGCGGCGATGACGTTGCCGCGTTTGAAACACAGTTGGCCGCCTACGGTCCGGCCTGGCTGGCGTATGACATGCGCCTGATGATGGAAGGTATCCAGGCGTTCGGCATGCAGGCAGCGGAGGGCGCCGTGGCGCGGCTTGAGGCGATTATCGGGCGCCCGTTGCGCACGTATCAGGACTTCGTGAGCGAGTCGGTCACCAAAACAACGGCTTAATCCGCTGCCTGTGAGCGCGGTCGAGCCTGGCAATGGCTCGACCGCTCGGGTATTGAATCAGGGATGAAACCTGCGCCCCAGCGCATCCAGGCGTACGGCGATCGGTGGCAGGCGTTCGCTGCTGCGGGCCAGGGTTTCCACGTCGTCGGCGGTGTTTTGCGCGATGTGCTGCACCGATTGCAGGCGCTCGACAATTTCCAGGTTCGCCGAGCTTTGTTCGCGGGTGGTGGTGACGATGCGGCCATTGAGTTGGTCGATATGCGCAATGTCTTCGCCCACTGCGCGCAGCATATCGACGGCCACCTGGCTGTCTTCCACGCAACGCTCCACACCCTGGCGGCTGTCGTGCATGGCTTCGACCGCCTGGCGGCTGCCTTGCTGCAAGCCTTCGATGATGGTCCTGATTTCCTGGGTGGAGAGGGCGGTACGCTGGGCCAGGCTGCGCACCTCGTCGGCGACCACGGCAAAACCACGGCCTTGTTCGCCGGCGCGGGCGGCTTCGATGGCGGCGTTGAGGGCGAGCAGGTTGGTCTGGTTGGCGATGCTGCTGATCACCTCCAGCACCGAACCGATCTGCTCCGCCTGCACGGCCAGCGATTGCACGGTCGATTGCGTGCCATTGATGCGCGAGGCCAGTTGCGTGATTTCATGCTGGGCGCGACCCACGCTTTGCTGACCGCGCTCAATCTGCTGGCTGGCTTGGCCGGCGTGCTCCACGGCCTGTTCGACGTGCACGGTGATGTGACCCGTGGCGTCTTCCATGCGCTGCATCGAGCCGGTCATTTCATTGATTTGCGCCAGTTGATGCCGCGCGCCTTTTTCCAGGGTGCCGCTGGCCGTGGCCAGTTCCTGGCCGAGTTGGCCCAGGCCATGGGAATCGCGTGCGACGCCGTCGATCAGGTGAGTGAGCTGCTGCAGGAAGTGGTCGAAGCGCTTGGCCAGGGACACGCGCTCCTTGTCCTCACCCTTGGCCGTTTCTTCGCTGAACTGCGAGGTGACGGCGAGCATTTTTTCCAGCATTTCCTGGCTTTCGACCGCCTCGGCGTGGCTGTGCACGGCCAGGTAGAGCAGGGCGACGGACTCCATCACCACATAGAAGGCGTGGACGAAGATCATGGTCCAGCCGCCGTGGTGTTCCATCACAAACACCGGCCAGCCTTGGTGCTGCAGGGCGTGGAACACCAGGTGATGCACGGCGATGGTCAGTGCCGCCACCAGGATCGGCAGCCAGTCACGGTAGAACGTCAACACCGCGAGCAGCGCGAAGATACCAAAGTGCGCTTCGATCACACCGTGCGCCTGGTTGATGTGCAAGGCGGCCATCACCATGAGGCCTGCACCGAGTGCGCAGCGCATCACGCGGGTGCCGCCGATGGCGCGATACAGCGCGGTCAGCACCACGCCGGTGCCGCCACCGACGATCAACGCCTGGGTGAAGGTGTCATGCCAGAACCCCAGCCCGAGGGAGAACAGGAACATCAGCCAGATCAGCGCCAGCATGATGCGGTCGGCCTTGCGGTAGTGCTCCAGAAAGCGTGTGCGGAGGGGCATTCACGTTTACTCCATGTGGGTTGGCCAGGAATCTAGCACGCGGCGTGCCACGCGCGCGGCCGGTAAAGAGCCAGGCGGGTGCGGCGTCAAGGTCCGACAATCGGTTATCGGCACGTCGCAGGGAGACTTTAAGAACGGCTGCCCGAGCGGGCAGCCGAGGTTGCAATGACGATCAGAAGCTGTACTTGGCCGTCAGCATCATGTTGCGCGGGCTGCCGTAGGAGTCGCCGCCATAGCTGACGGACTCGGAGATGGACTGGTAGTAGTGGCGGTCAAAGATATTGTTGGCGTTGAGTTGCAGATCCAGGTGCTGGTTGACGCGGTACCCGGCCATCAGGTCGGTGACGGCGTAGCCGCCTTGCTTGAGCCGATAGGTACTGCCGTCCGCCAACTGGATGTCGTTGTACATGCGGCTCTGCCAGGACACGTTGCCGCCCACGCGAAGTTTTTCCAGCGGGCCCTGGAAGTTGTAGCGGGTGGTGACCTTGAACAGGTGTTCCGGGGTGTCGGTGTCGAACTGCTTGTTGACCTTCTGCGGGTTGGCGGCGTCCTTGATCGTGTGGGTGCGCGCGTAGGTGTAGCCACCGCCGACCTGCCAGTTCTCGGTCAAGGCGCCCTGCAATTCGAAGTCGATACCCTGGCTGCGAATCTCCCCCGAGGCTTGATAGCAGGACGCCTGCGGGCAGTCCGGCAC
This sequence comes from Pseudomonas sp. 34 E 7, assembly GCF_900005715.1. NCBI lineage: Bacteria > Pseudomonadati > Pseudomonadota > Gammaproteobacteria > Pseudomonadales > Pseudomonadaceae > Pseudomonas > Pseudomonas sp. 34 E 7. The sequence continues at coordinate 4,958 of NZ_CVTX01000109.1, read as the reverse complement.
AACGATCTGCACGGCACGGTTTTCCTGGTCGACACGGAACAGCGCCACGCTGGCATTCAGCGCGCCACCCAGGTATTCGCCCTTGATGCCCACTTCATAGTTTTTGCCGACAATGGGCTTGAGCGGAGTGGCACCGGTGCTCTTTTCTTTTTGCGGCGTGAAGATGTCGCTGTAGCTGGCATACACCGAGTGCTGGTCATTGAGCTCGTAGATCAGGCCTGCGTAGCGGGTGAGGTTGCGGGTGACCTTATAGTCGCCGTCACCGTCGCGGTTGTCATAGTCGTACCAGTCCAGGCGCCCGCCGAGGATCAGCTTGAGTGGGTCGGCCAGGCTCAGGCGCGTGGTGACGTAGACACCGTCCTGGGTGGTGACGTCACGCTGGTTGGTGGTGCGGGTGAAGTTCGGCTTGCCGGCATTGATCGGCCAATTCAGATCGTACGGGCTGTAGTTGTGGGTGGTCATGTCGAAGATGCGCTTGCTGGCGCCCACCACCAGCTCATGGGTGCGCCCGAATGCCTGGAACGGGCCGCTGACGAAGGCGTCGATCCCGGCCTGGTTTTCATCGATGGCGGCCTGGTACACCGTGCGGCCCAGGGTGTTCTCGACCCAGCGCGACTGGTAGGAGCCGGAGAACAGCGCATCTTGTTCGGCGTAATTGGCGTTGACCTGCAGTTTCCAGTCGTTGGCCAACTGCTGGCGCAACTCGACGAAAACGGTGTTGATCTCCTGGTCCTTGTTCTCCCAGTCGGTACCGGGATTGTAGGAACGCGACAGGCCAAGGTGATGGCCATCCAGGCCGATCATCGACGAGCCCCAGAAGTAGTTGGTCTTGTCTTTCTGGTTGGAGTAGCCGAGGGTCAGGCGCGTGTCCTCGCTCAGGTCGGCTTCGGTCACGGCATAGAACAGGCCGTGATCCTGCTCGACCTTGTCGATGAAACTGTTGGCGTCGCGGTAGGAGGTGACCACCCGGCCACGCCAGGTGCCGCTGTCATTGAGGGGGCTGGAGGCGTCGAGTTCGCCACGGTAGTCGTCCCAGCTGCCGGCAGCGCCGGTCAGGGTGACTTTCTGCTCGTCCAGGGGCCGCTTGCGAATCAGGTTGATGGCCGCCGCCGGGTTGCCGGCGCCGGTCACCAGGCCGGTAGCGCCGCGTACCACCTCGACGCGATCGAACATCGCCAGGTTCGGCTGAGCGCCTACATTGACGCCGTTATAGCCACTGGGAATGCCGTCGTACATCAGGTTGTCGACGTTGAAACCGCGCGCGGTGTAGGCCTGCCGACCGGGGCCGTTGGAGTAGTTGAGGAACAATCCCGGGGTGGCATTGACCACATCGTTGATGCTGGTCATCGCCTGGTCATCCATGCGCTGACGGGTAATCACGGTGACGGCCTGTGGGGTTTCGCGCAGGGTCAGCGGCAGCTTGGTCGCGGTGCTCATCGAGCCTGTGGTGTACGACTGGCTGCCCTCGGTGGTTTCGCCAAGCTGCTGGCCGGAAACCTCTGTGGCGCCCAGTTCTATGGTGCCGGGCTGAGTGGCGGCGCCGGCGGCGAGGGCCGCGTGGGAGGTGGTCAGACAGATAGCCATCGCTATCAAACTGGGTGAAAACCCTTTACCGCCGTGGTGTTGCACAGACATGAACGTAACTCTCCCCGAATGCCGTCCGTGGCGAATAATAAATATGTTGATAATTATTCGCATCAGTGTGGCAGATCGGGTCTGTAGGAAAAAGCCCTAAGAATGAATCAGTTAACGAATTTTTCACGCGCGGAGCAGTGGCGTTTTGCCGCCTCCCGCTAGGTGAGGACGATTTCGTAAGGCTCACGCATGCGCTCCAGCAACACTTGGGCGAGCATCGGCGCCAGGCCGATGGCGGGGTCGCCCGTGAGCTGGCTGGCATAGGCATGCAAGGCGTGGAGTTTGTGCGCCACGCTCCAGGTATCCAGGCACACCTTGCGCGCACGCTGCCACGGCATCACCGAGCCTTCGCGTGCGGGCCAGTGCCAGGCCCACATCGGCAGCTCATACAACTGCGCACCGACCCGATTGCATGCGTCGGCGCTGGCACGGCCGACGGCTTCGTGATCATCGTTGCCATCATGGCGCCAAGTGGTAAACACCACGTCATCCGGCATCAGGTAACGGGCGATGAATTGGCTCATCTGTTGCTCGTGGCTGGCCAGGGCGTTGTCGCAAAACCCGCCACGAATCCATTTCAGGCTGTGCAGCGGCATGCCCAGGCGGCGCAGCGCTTCGGCGCTTTCCTGGGGACGAATCACACTCAGGCGCCCGGCCGACCAGACCCGGGAGCCGGGGTGGCTGGCGCTGCCATCGGTGATAGAGATCAGTTTCAACGGGTTTTTACGGGTACTGAGCATTTGCAGCAGGCCCCCGCAGATGAGCACTTCATCGCCCGGGTGGGGCGCGATCACCACCACGCGGGCACTCGGCGGTACGAGGCCGGCCAGACTGATGAAGGGAATCTGCGCCAACTGTGGCGCGCTGTTCCAGATTTGCGCGGGGCCGCGACGGCCCTCGCTTAACGAGGCGGTTCTCATGGGGTGCTACATCCTTGTCGGTTGACGCTCTTGTGCTCACCTCAGGCTGCGCTGCGGTGAGTGCGCGGCGCTCCGATCCTGGAGCGCCGTGCGAGAAGGTATGAGCATAGACAACGACGAACGGGCGCAACGTCGTATTTTTACGAAACCTGCAGCAGGCCCTTCAAGTAATCACCGAAGCCACCCTGGGCGCGGCAATCCAGGCGTGCGCTGGTAATTACCTGGGGGGAATGGCTCCAGGCGATGGACGCGCCGCAGCGCTCCAGATTGCGCACCAATTGCACATCCTCATGGCAGGCCAGCGGTTCAAAGCCACCGGCCTGTAAGTAGGCGCTGGCGCTGATGCCCAGGTTGGCGCCGTGGATATGCCGGTGCCCGTCGCGGGCTTCGTAGGCCTGGTGATAGCGTATCTGCGCCGCCGCGTCGAAGCCTTCGCTCCAGGCGTCAACGGTCACGGTGCCGCAGACCGCGTCGCAGCCCAGCGCCAGTTGCGCCACCAGCCAGTCCGGGGCAACGCGGCTGTCGGCGTCCGTACAGGCGATCCAGCGCGCGCCCTGATTCAGCAGATGCCGCGCCCCTGCACCGCGGGCATGCCCGACATTACGTGCCTGCACCGGCAGGCTCTGCACGCCGTGCGCTTGGGCAATCGCCGCACTGGCATCGCTGCAACTGTCGAGGACGACCAGGATATGCACCGCTTCACCCTGCAATTCCGGATGGATGGCTGCGATTGACGCAGCGTTCAGACATTCGCCCAACAACGCTTCTTCGTTATGCACCGGAATCAGGATGCCGATCATCGCAGGCCCTCAAGGCGTGCCACCGAGGCGCCATCCCGGCCCCACAGGTCGAGCAGAAAATCGTCTTCATGGTGGCGTACCACCGCGTGCAGCCCCAGTCGTTGCTCAAGCAGCGCATGCACCTGTTCGGCGGTTTGCGGGCAACCTTCGATGCGCGGGCGCCAATGGCAGGCCAGCAGTTGGCCGCCCTCCGCCAGGGCGGCGAGGCAGTGCTCGGCCAGGCGCTCAAGATCAGCAGCGTCCAGGTAGTAACAGAACTCGCTCAATACGATGAGCTCGAATTGCCCCGATGGCCATTGTTCGGGCAGACAGCGCTGCTCTATCTGCACGTTGGAAAAACCGGCCAGCCGCTTGCTGGCCAGCGCCACCGCAGCGCTCGCCGTATCGCAGCACAACAGGCGATCACAGCGCGCCGCCAGCTCGGCGCTCAACTCGCCATTGGCGCAGGCGGGCTCGAACACCGAGGTGTAGCGCGCCCGGGTCAGGACGGCCAGGGTCAATGCGCGTTTGCGTTGTTCATACCAGCGTTGACGAAACGCCCAGGGATCGTCGTTGCCCTCGAACATCCGGTCGAAATAAGGCGTCGTCACGCTCACACGAACACAACTTCAAAAGGTTGCAGCAAACGCTCCACCACATAGGGCGCCAATACCGGCGGCAGGCCGACTTGCGGGTCGCCCTCCAACTGGCTGGCGAAGGCGTGGATGGCATGGCGTTTGCGCGCCACCTGTTCGGGCGTCAAAGGGATCTTGCGCGCCCGGTCCCAAGGCACCATGCCATCTTCGGCAGTCGCCCAGTGCCAGGTCCACACCGGCAGTTCGTACAACGTCGCGCCCACTGCCTGGGCGGCTTTCGCGCTGGCGCGGCCGACCGCCTCATGGTCGCAATGCCCGTCTTCACGCCAAGTGGCGAACACCACGTCGTCGGGCTTGAGGTAGCGCTGGATGAAGGCGGCCAGTTCTTCCTCGCGCTCGGCGACCTTGCTGTCGGTAAACCCGGCGCGCAGCCACTTCAAACTGTGCAGCGGCAAACCCAGGCGGTGCAGGGCCTGCGCCGATTCCTGCGGGCGCACCACGCTCAGGCGTTGCACCGGCCACAGTTCGGAGCCCGGATGGCTGGCGCTGCCGTCGGTGACCGAGATCAACTGAATGGGCCGGTCCAGGGCAGCCAGGCCCTGCAGCAAACCGCCGCTGCCGAGCACTTCATCGTCCGGGTGCGGGGCGATGATTACCGCGTGTCGCCCCTGCGGTACCAGTTGCTCGACGCTGATATGCGGCAGTTCAGCCAGGCGCGACGACGTTTGCCAATAATGCAGCGACGTGCCCTGGCCAACAATCGGGTTGGGTTTCATAACTGCCACCTCCCTGACGGCTCGCCCGCCACCTGTTCGCCCAGGGCGGCGAGGTCGCGTTCGGCATGACTTTGACGCACATACACCGGCAAGTCCGCCATCAATTGGGCGAAGTGCGGGTCCTTGCAGTAAGGCCCGGCACCCACGGCGCGCCCGACATGATGGATCACCTGCTCGACGGTTTCCTCGACGCACGCGCGCACTTGTTGGGCCAGCAGCCGGGCATCGGCGGTCGGTGCCCGGTCGACCTGC
>NZ_CVTX01000110.1:0-28101 GCF_900005715.1 Pseudomonas sp. 34 E 7 | reverse complement strand
ATATCGCGGCCGACCATGCAGGTCACCAACTGATCGTGGCTCAGCGCGCTCATGTCCTCGAAGGTGCGCACGAAGCGCCCGTCCTTGAACACCGTGACCGCAGTGCAGATACGGAACACTTCTTCCATGCGGTGGGAGACATAGAGCACCACTTTGCCCTCATCGCGCAGGTGCGTGATGATTGCCATCAAGCGATCAATTTCGCGGGCGGACAGGCTGCTGGTCGGTTCATCGAAGGCAATCACATGGGCGCCGCGGGACAGCGCCTTGGCGATTTCCACCAGTTGGCGCTGGCCCAGGGACAGGCGCCCGAGCTTTTCCTGGGGATCGATTTCATCGGCCAGGCCCTTGAGGCACGCCAGCGCCTGCTGGCGCAGCACGCCGCGGTTGACCACGCCAAAACGCGACGGCAAATGCCCGAGGAACAGGTTCTCGGCCACGGTCATTTCCGGCACCAGGTGCAGCTCCTGATGGATCACCGCCACGCCGCTGGCAATGCTGTCGGCGGCGTTCTTGAAGGCCATGGTCTGCTCGCCGATCTGCACCGTGCCGCTGCTGGGAATATAGGCGCCGCCGAGGATCTTCAGCAGCGTCGATTTACCCGCACCGTTCTCGCCCATCAGGGCGTGCACTTGCCCCGGGTGCGCGGTGAAGCTGATGCCATCGAGCGCCTTGACCCCAGGGAAGGTTTTGCCGATACCGTCAAAACGCAGGGCCGCAGCGGTCATTTCCACAGCCCGATCTTGGTCAGTTCTTCCTGGAAATTGGCGCGGGTGATCAGGGTCACTTCGTCCATGGCGGTGTATTTGGCGGGCTCTTTACCGGTGGTGACCCACTCGTACATCGCCAGCGCGGTGTTGTAGCCCTCGATATGCGGGCTTGGCAGCATCGAGCCGAAGAAGCCGCTGTCGGCTTTCTTCAATTCGCCGATGGCGTCGGTGCCATTGATGCCGATGCCGATCACGTTGGCGGCCTTGAAGCCGGCGCTTTCAGTGGCACGTACGCCACCGAGCACGGTGTTGTCGTTCATGCCGCCGATGATCAGGTTTTTCGCGCCGCTGGGCAGCTTGACCAGGGCCGAGTTGGTGGCGTCCATGCTGCCGGGCACGTCGAGGGTTTTAAGCGCGGCGGTGAGGATATGGTCCTTGGGAATGCCGGCTTCTTCCAGAGATTTGATCGAGCCGTCGGTGCGTTTCTTGCCGGTGTCGAGTTCGTTGAAGGTGTTGATCACCGCGTAGGTGTCCTTCCAGTCCCAGCCGCGTTTTTTCGCTTCGGCGGCCATGGCGGCGCCCTGTTTCTGGCCCACTTCAAACGCGGCCATGCCCAGGTACGGCACGTCTTCCATGAAGTTGCCCTTGGCATCGACAAAGCGGTCGTCCACGGCCATCACTTTGAGGCCGTTGACCTTAGCCTTGGCGACAATTGCCGGGCCGAGGGACACATCCGGCGGGCAGATCACAAAGCCCTTGGCGCCGTTGGCGGCCAGGCTGTCGATGGCCGACAGGGTTTTCTCGCCATCCGGCACGGCGATCTTGATCACAGTGAAACCGTGCTCCTTGCCGGCTTTTTCGGCAAAGGCCCATTCGGTCTGGAACCAGGGTTCTTCGGCCTGTTTGACCAGGAAGCCGATCTTCACTTCTTCAGCGGATGCGAACCCACTGAACGCCAACGCAAGCGCCACAGCGCCGAGTGTCTTCTTGAACATGGACCACCTCATTGTTGTTATTGGAAAACGGTTTAGTCGTGGTACATCACAGACCGCCCGCCATCGATCATCAGGCAGGTGGCATTGATAAAGGGCGCCTCGTCGGTCGCCAGAAACAGCGCGCTCATCGCCACCTCGATGGGCTGGCCGATGCGCTTGGGCGGGTGCAGGTCGAAGGCCCGCTGGCGCTCGGCGTGGGGGTCGGGGAACGTGTTCCAGTAGTCGACGTTGAGCTGGGTTTCGATATAGCCCGGGGCGATGGCATTCACGCGGATGCCCTTGGGCGCGTATTCGATGCCAAGGGCGCGGGTGAGGCCGAGCAGGCCGTGCTTGGCCACAGGGTAGGGAAAGCAGCCGGGAATGATGTGGCTGGAATGGGTGGACGCAATGTTGATGATGTTGCCGATGCCCTGCTCGATCATGTGCGGCAGCACCGCGCGGCAACCGTACCAGGCGCCGTCAAGGTCAATGGCGAAGCAGCGGCGCCAGTCCTCGTCGGTCATTTGCAGCGGGTCGCGAAACACGTTGACCCCGGCGCAGTTGACCAGCACGTCCACGCGGCCGAAGCGCTCGATGGCCACATTGACCAGTGCCTGCCATTGCTCTGTGGAAGTGATATCCACGGCCTGCGCGACAATCTCGGCGCCGCGTTCGCGCCAATGGGCCGCGACTTTCTCGACCTTGTCGCTCTGGATATCCGCGATCACCAACCGCGCCTGCTGCGCCTGGAAGCACGCCACGATGGCCTCGCCAATGCCTTGCGCAGCGCCGGTGATGATCACCACCTTGTGCTTGAGTCGCTCGCCGTAAGTGGGCTCGGGCACGGCGGGTAGGGACAACGGTTGTGCCTGCATCGCTTCACCTGTTTTATTTTTGGCAGTGAGTGCTGATGCAGGCGACTATAAACCCACAGCTTGAAATATCTCAATATATAAATTTACATCCCATAATATGAACAAACCTATAAAAAAACCGGCCGTATAGGGCCGGTTCCGCGCGCCTGTCAGCCCTGTGCGAAATCCCTCAGCGCATTGCCTTCCATGCGGTAGCGCACCCACTCTTCCTGGGGCTGCGCGCCGATGGACTTGTAGAACGCAATCGCCGGCTCGTTCCAGTCCAGCACGCTCCACTCGAAGCGCCCGCAGCCGTTGTCGCAGGCGATCCTGGCCAGGTGGCGCAGCAACTTCTTGCCCGCCCCGCCGCCGCGCTGTTCCGGGTTGATATAAAGGTCTTCCAGATACAGACAGTTACTGCCAAGCCAGGTGGAGTAGCTGAAAAAGAACACCGCAAAGCCAATCGGCAGACCGTCGCGCGAACAGATCAGGCCGTGGGCGGTGGAGCCCTCGCTGAACAAACTGCGTTCGATATCCACCACGCTGGCGATCACTTCGTGCCGGGCTTTCTCATACTCGGCCAGTTCAGTGATGAACGTCAGGATCTGCGCAGCATCGCTGGGTACGGCGGGGCGAATCTCGATGGTCATGGGCGCGCCTTGGGCAAGTTCAAAGCCCACATACTAAGACGCTTTGATGACTGATTGCAGCGCAATTTCCCTATGACGGGTACACAAATTCTTACAGGCCACATAAGACCGTTCGTCGCCATCAAGGCACAAACCGCAAAGTGCGGCTGACCAATCAAGGGTAAGGACATTAATCATATGGAGACACCCTCATGAAAAATTCCAAATTTGCTGCCCTGGCCCTCACCGGCCTGCTGTCTGCTGCGTCGTTGAGCGCGTTTGCCGCCACCTCGGCAACCGGCCCGACCGATCCAACGCCTGACGCCACCACCGAATCGCAAAAGTCCATGGGCACCGGTCTCGACACCAATGGCGGCGCGATCATGGACAACACCAACGCCGCCGACCCGCACACCAAGGGCCACGATACCCAGCGCCAGGCACCTGCTGCCGTCGGCAACGGCAAAATGGGCCCATCGGTGAACGAACCGAAGATCAATAAAGGCGACGATTCGAACCTGCCAGGCGCGCCGAAACAACCTGCACCTTGATACCTGCCTGACCCGCTCGACACCCGATCATTTCCCAGTGAAGAGGTACACATGAACGTTGATAGAAACCTTGAACGAGAAGTCCTCACTCGCCTGCTGCACGCTCATCCGCAAGGTTTGGGCAAGGAGGTGCTGGATAACTATCGCGGCGGAAAAGAAGTCGCCAGTGTCTTGGCCTTCCTGCAGGACCGCGGGCTGATCAAGGATGGACATGTGACCACCGACGACGCCGGTGAATATTCGTTGAACCTGCCGATCAAGTTGACCGCGTCGGGTGTGGATGAGGCGCGCAAGCTCGAGGGTCAAGGCTTGCAGTGATGCCATCTCTGGTCTGGCCCTGCGACCACCCAATGTGGAAGGGGGCTTGCCCTATCTCAATGTAGGAGCGAGCTAGCTCGCGAAAAACTCACAGGCACCGCGTTCATTCAGGAAGCACGCGTTATCGTTGACGTTTTTCGCGAGCAAGCTCGCTCCTACAGAGGGCAGGGGCAAGCCCCTTTTTTATTCGGTGAGCAGTGCGTCGACTTCAGCAGTGCCTGGAGACGTCGCAGGCCCCCAGCGTGTCACCGCCAACGCCGCCGCTGCATTCGCTCGACGCGCTGCCTCGACGGGGTTCAAGCCGTTCGCCAGTGCGGCGATAAACACCCCGGCATGCGCATCCCCCGCGCCATTGCTGTCCACCGCCTGCACCTTGAAACCCGGCACATGCCTGATGTCGCTCGCCTGCCCTACCCAGCATCCATTCGGCCCATCGCGCACCACCAACAGCGCGTTGGCGGGCAAGTGCCGACTCAACGCGGGCAGCGCAGCGGCGATGTCCGGTGCACCGGTAAACGCCAGCGCTTCAGGCCCATTGCTGGTCCAGATATCGATACGCGGCAGCAGCGCTCGCATCAAGGCCGAGTCCGGCGCCTTGACCAGCGGGCCTGGATCGAACATCACCAGCACCTCGCGCGGCAGCGCCAGCAACCAGTCGATCAGCGCCTGCGCCTTGCCCTCAAGCAGCAGGCTGTAACCGCTGACATACACATAGTCATCGCTGCGCGGCACTACCCGGGCCAGGTCATCGGCACTCAGTTCCCCCTCGGCGCCGAGGTGGGAAATGAACGTGCGCTCCGTGGTGGCTTCGGTCAGGGAGACGCATAGGCCGGTGTCCTGGCCGCTGCTGGCCGGCAGTGCCATTTCAATGCCTTCTGCCTGCATCGCAGCGCGGGCCAGGTCACCAAAGCGGCCGCTGCCGTGACGCCCCAGGTAAACCACCGGCAAACCATTACGCCGCGCGGCGGCCATGACGTTGAAGCCACCGCCGGCTTCAAAACTGGCGGACCTGGCCAACACGTCGCCCCCGCTCGGCGGCAAGGTATCGAGGGCCATGACCAGGTCGACGATGACCTGTCCGGTGTGCAGCAATCTAGACATTGGGACGCTCGACTAACGCGGGACGTCGATCGGCAGCGCCGCCGAGTACGGCATAGACACCGCCGGCCACCAGGAAGGTGACGATCCAGCCGAGGCCGTTATGGCCGAGCCAGGAATCGGACAATGGCCCGGCAAACCAGATGTTGTCGGCGGTGGTGCCGATGGTGGTAAAGCTGAACCCCAGCACGATGGCCAGCGCCCAGGCGCCAAATGCGCGCCACTCCACACCGCCGCGATACCAGTAGGCGCTGCTCGGGCTGACATCCAGCAAATCCTTGGGGCTGTAGTAGTGACGGTGGATCAGGTCGACCACGAAAATCCCCACCCAGGCAGTAATCGGCACCGCCAGCAAGGAGATGAAGGTGATGAACGGACCGTAGAAACTGTCGGCGATCAGCATGAAGTAAATGGAGCCGGCAAAAATCGCCACGATGTCGACGATCACCGCGTGCACGCGCTTGACCTTCAAGCCCAGGGTCAGGGTGGTGAGGCCGGCTGAATACACCGACAGGTTGTTCGACAACAGCAGCCCGCCGAACGCGGTGATCAGGTACGGCACCGCCATCCAGGTCGGCAGCATGTCGCGGATCGCAATGATCGGGTCCGTGGCCGAGGCCAGGTCGTTGTTACCCACCGACAGCAAGCCACCTAGGGTGATCAGCAACACCAGCGGTATGCCCGCACCGAACGCGGCAGAGGCCACCAGGCGCACGGCCTTGACGCTGCGGTGCTGGTAACGCGACATATCGGCACCGGCGTTGGCCCAGCCGATGCCGGTACCGGCCGCCATGGTGCCGATGCCGATGATCATGGCGCTCAGCGGCGCCGGCGTGGCGTTGAAGACTGCGCTCCAGTCGATGGTGGCGCAGAGGAAGCCGCCCACCAGAATATTCAGCGCGCCGAACACGTAGGTTGCCCATTTCTGGATCACCAGCAAGGTGGCATGGCCCAGGCCGGAAACGGCCAGGGTCAGCAGCACGAAAACGGCGATGAAGATCAGGGTCAGCAACGGCGCGCTTTTCGCTTCCACCGGGGAACCGAACAGGATCGAGCACAGCGACAGCAACACAAACGCGGCCGTGGTGGTGTTGACCGTTTCCCAGCCCAGGCGCGACATCAGCGACACGAGGGTCGGCCCGATATTGCCGCGTACGCCGAAGATGGCGCGGGACAAGGTCAGGCTGGGCGCGCGGCCACGGCGACCGGCGATGGAAATGATGCCCACCACCGCGAAGGAACCGGCAGCGCCCAGGATTGCGACGATGATCGCCTGCCAGATGGCCAGGCCGCGAAACGCAACCAGGGTGGCACCCAGCGGCAAGCCGAGGATGCTGATATTGGCCGCGAACCAGACCCAGAACAGTTGCAGCGGATGCCCGTTGCACTCGCCTTCCGGGACCGGCTCGATGCCGCGTGTTTCCAATTGCCCGACGCTTTGGCCGGAAGAGGTGCTGCTCATGGGGTGGGGGCTCCTGGTGCCTGTATTGTTATGGTTGTGGCAACGCTTCAATGGCGGATCAACGTGATGCCTGGCGCAAGGCGAGCAGGTCTTGAACCAGCACTTGCACATCCAGGCTGTTGACCTGCTTGACCTGCTCGATCAACGGCCCGGGCCAGCACTGCATCCCCAGACACGCGCCAAGCATGGCGCCGAGGATCGCGGCGATGGTGTCGGTGTCGCCGCCCAGGCTCGCGGCCAGGCACAGCGCTTCGAACGCGTTCATGTCGCCCGACGCCACTTGCTGCGCGAGGGCGAACGACACCACCACCGACTCCTGGGAGGCGACGGAGGTACCAATCAATTCATAGAGCAAGTCGGTGAACAGCGCAGTGTCGCCGCTGCCGACGCTCAGGGTGCGTGCCCAACTGATGCGGGTCGACATGCGTCCGCCGGCAACCCAGTGGCCATGGTGTTCGGCCTGTTGCGCCACCTGGGTGCCGATGTTCAGCGCTTCGCCCAGGTCGACGCCATTGATACCGGCCGAGACCACCGCCGCGACCGCCGCCGCGCTGGCAATGCCCAGGCTGGTGTTGTGGGTGACCTGGCAGGCCTGGATCACCGCCCGGATAAACTGCGCCGGGTCACTGACATCGGCGGCGATGCCCACCGGCGTGATGCGCATGGCCGCGCCATTGGTAGTGCCGTAGCGCCCGGACTCTGCGGGCGTGTGCCCGGCGAGGATCATGTCGATCGCACGCTTGGTGGACGGCCCGAGCAGGTCCTGGGAACCCTTGGCGCGCATGCTCGCCTCCCAGTCGATCAGGCGTTGGGCGAGAACGCCGGGTTCGATCGTGCCGCGGCCTTCGACCAACAACTCACCGACCAGGATCGCCTGTTCGGTGTCATCGGTGATCGAACCGGCGGGCATGTTCGGCGCGATCGGTTGATCGGGGCCGGCATCTTCCAGGGCGGTGATGGCGCCGAAGCGCTGGCGGACCTGCTCACGACTCAGGGATTGGGTGGGCATGCCCAGCGCATCGCCCAGGGCCAGGCCATAAAAAGCGCCGAGCGCGCGGATTTCAGCAGTCATTTGGACGCCCCAAATTGCAGGTGCAAACGAAAATGCACGGGATCGAGCAAGCTTTCGACATGCTCCATGAAACGCTCGCGACGGTCATAGGTGGTGCGCGAGGCCTTGAGGAATACTGTGCCGGCCGGACGGCCGAGTAACTGAGCGTCTTCATCGCCCAGGGCCTCGGCGCCGATCCATTGGTCGCCCGTGGCGCCCACATAGCCGTAGGCCGCCAGGGTGATGGTCAGGGAATGGTCGATCAGGCCGATGCGGGGCAGGCTTTCCAGATCGCCGGTGGCGGGCATCAGCGAGCGTTCCAGCGACACCGCTGTTCCGTCGGCGGTGCGGCGCAGGCGATCGAGGGCAATGAACTGCTCGCTGCCCAAACGGCTGGACAAGTCCGGGCGTGTCACCGCTTCGAAGCGCAGCACCTCGGTGCTCACCTGCGCGCCGGTGTCCGCCAGGGCCTGGGCCCACCCGTGGCGCTGGTCGAGCCCCATGCCGTCAAAGGTGACGATGGAGCCGACACCGCTTTGGGTGGCAATGTAATTGCGCCGCTTGAGCTCGGCCAGCGCCTCGCGCAGGGTGCCACGACTGACCGCAAACTCCTCGGCCAATTGGTGTTCACCCGGCAACAGGAAACCGTCGGCCATCACCCCACCCTCGATACGGCGGATGAGCTCGTCGACGACGCGTTTTTTCTTATCGAATCGAACATGTCTAATCATGTACAAATTGATAACCGAAAGGCGCCGTCTCCAGCAAGCGAATTATGTCAGGGCAATGAAAAAACCGACGTCAGGGCTCCAGGCCAATCGGGAAAAACTCCCCGCTGCTCCACACCCCAAGCCAGTTCTGACCGTTGATCGGACGGCTTACCGCCAACTCCACCAATTGGTAAAACGCGTTGCGGTGCACCAGGGCTTCAAGATTGCTGCGCACCCGCAGATAAGGCGCCGGTTCCTCGGTAAGCGGATCGATCACCACCCGCAACGGGTGCTCGGGGCCGGCCTCGATCTGTTCGTCGACGTTGGTGGTAAACCGCAGCACCTGGCGCTCGCCCTGCCCTTGCACCTCAAGGGTGACGGCAACGAATGGCGCGTCATCGACAGTGATGCCGACCTTTTCCACCGGAGTGACCAGAAAATAATCATCGCCATCGCGGCGAATGATGTTGGAGAACAACTTGACCATGGGTTTGCGCCCGATAGGCGTGCCCTGATAGAACCAGGTGCCGTCACGGGCGATGCGCATGTTGATATTGCCGCAGAAATCCGGGCTCCACAGATGCACCGGCGCCGGCCCTTTACCCTTGGGCAGTTGCGCCAACAGATCATTGGCCTTGGCGGTATCGGTCATGGAGGTCTCCTCAGGCTTACTGATTGCTCATGCCGAGCAAGCCTCGGGCGTACTGGGCCAGCGGCCGGGCAATCAGATCTTGTGGCGTGTTGTCGTGGAACGTCAGTAAACCGCCACGACTGCGAATGCGTGCAGTATCAATCAAATACTGGGTGCTGGTCTCGATCAACATGATCTGGATCACGCCGCTGTCCAGGCCAAGGCGGTCCAGGGCTTGCTGGTCAGTCCATTCGTCGGCGTTGCCGATACGGTCGTCGGCTGCCGCAAAACGGCAGTACAGCAAGTAATGAGCGCCCACCCCGCGCGCTTCGGCCATGGCCTGTTCGAGTCCTTCGGGCTGACGGGCGCGACGCACCATGGGGAAATATTCGACGAAGCCGTTGAACGCTTCCTCGGCCACCACGTTGGGGCGCGGATACGCGCTGCCGGGCGGCACAAAAGCGCCCTGGGCGATAAAGATGAAGGAGTCCGGCTGCACACGAATTGAAGCGGTGCGGCGCGTATCACTGTGGTCGAGCAAGCCGGCGTCGCTCATCTGATAGCGGGTGCCTTCGGCCATATCGCTGACGGTCATGCAACCACTGAGTGCCAACGACGCCAGCAACAAAACCAGACTACGCATCCTATCCTCCAGAAGCCGGTGACGGAAAACCGGCGAATGGGCGTGAGATGCAGAATCTGCGCCAGCTTGATTTAAATGTGGGAGGGGGCTTGCCCTGATGCCCTGCAGGAGCAAGCTTGCTCGCGAAAAACCCACAGGCACCGCGCTCATTCAGAAGGCACGCGTTATCGTTGACGTTTTTCGCGAGCAAGCTCGCTCCTACAGGCCGCATCCACAAGTTAGCCGCCAATGATCTTCATCACCGTCGCGCCGCCCGAGAAGGCCACTTCCTGCTTGTCGCCCAAGGCCTTCATCAGCAGCCCTTGCAGCGCCGGCAGTGCCTGATGGCGCGGTTTGTCCAGCAGGTCGCCGACGTAGTGACGATTGCTCGAAGACAGGCAACCATGCAACCACCCCGTGGACGACAGCCGCAACCGCGAACAGGTGCGGCAGAACGGCACGCTCTCATTGGCGATCACGCCAAAGAAGCCCTTGCCCGGCACTTCATAGCGCACGGCCGTGGCGTCGACGGGCGCATTGGCTTGCAGGTATTCATGCTGTTCGCCGATCAGGCTGAGCAACTGTTGCAGGCTGACGAATTGCTGCAGGAAGGCGTTGGAGTCTTTGGCCAGGTGGCCCATGCGCATCAATTCGATAAAGCGCAGCTCGTAGCCTCGCTCCAGGCAGTAATCGAGCAACGGCAGCACCTGGTCCAGGTTCTGGCCGCGTAAGGGCACCATATTGACCTTGATCTTGATTCCAGCCGCGCGGGCCTGGTCCATGCCGTCGAGCACAGTGGCCAGGTCGCCACCACGGGCGATGCTGCGAAAGGCGTCGGCATCCAGGGTGTCGAGGGACACGTTGATGCGCCGGATACCGGCGTCCACCAGCAGCGGCAGCTTGCGCGCCAGCAACTGGCCGTTGGTGGTCAGGCTGATATCGCTGAGCCCCATCTGCCCCACGGCGCCCATGAAGGCTTCCAGCTTGGGACTGACCAACGGCTCACCCCCGGTAATCCGCAGGCGATCGATGCCGGCCGCTTCGATCAGGTACGCCACGCCCCGCGCCATGGCCTGGGCCGAGAGTTCGTCCTGGGCAGCCACCAGCCGCTTGCCGTTGGGCACGCAATAGGTACAGGCATAATTGCAGGCTGAGGTCAGGCTGATCCGCAAATTGCGAAATCGCCTGCCTTGACGATCGACGATCATGTACCACTCCGGCAGAGGATGAATCGGGGCGCGCTAAAAGCTGACTGATAAATCAGCTTTTAGCAAGGGGCCTTGCCTGAGTATATTCCCGGGGTCCTGCGCATGGCAGTAAATCATCAGGTGGAGGGCGACTCCACGGCCGGCGGCTCGGTACTGTGCTTGCGCTTGTTGCCCATGCGCACGCCAATATCCATCAGGAACTGGAAGAAACCTTCCTGGTCTTCCAGCACATTGCTCCAGAACGGCGAGTGGTACAGCGCCACGGCGCCATGCACCAGGGCCCAGGCGGCGCAGTAGTGAAAGTAGGGAGGCACGTCTTCAAGCTTGCCTTCACTGATACGGCCCTTGATCAGCAAGGTCAGGCGTTCAAAGTTCGAGGCGCGGATCTTGTGCAGTTCCTCGACCATTTCCGGTACTTGGTGACCCTTGACGACCTTTTCTTCCAGGCGGTCAAACAGACGGTAGCGCTGCGGATCGCGCATGCGGAACTCGAAATAGGCCCGGGACAAGGCCTCTTTGTCCTTGTCGACATCGGCTGAATGCAGCAGCTCGTTCAAGTCACGCTCGTAGTCGAGCATCAGGCGCAGGTAAATCTCGGCCTTGGACTTGAAGTGCTTGTAGATCGTGCCTTTGCCGATACCCACGGCATCCGCGATCATCTCGACGGTGACGCTGTCTTCGCCTTGTTCGAGGAACAATTTGAGTGCGGTGTCGAGAATTTCCTGCTCACGGCGGCGAAACTCACGGACCTTACGGGGTTCTTTATGCATGAGGAAGAGGTCTGCAAAGGTCGGAATAGGAAGGGTTGCGCAGGCCACGGATACGTGGCGATACGATTTACCCGATGCGAGGGATTATCCCGACTGAACGGTCGTTGGGCAACGCCTATGTGACCCCGTTATGCACTTTACTTTCAGTCCGCCAACGATTTGCCCGATATCAGTCAGAAACAAGACGCGCTATTCCCACCTGCGCATCCGCTCAATGAGAACTCAAGCGAAGCGCGCGTATTCCAAATCCGTTTAAAAATCGACCCATCGAGACTGGACTGAATCCCAGAGTGATCAATACTTCAAGTGTCGTCGCGACATCTCCCCCAAGTGAAGCGTCGACCTGGGTACCGACGGACTGCGTACCCTTGTTTTACTCCTAATGGTCTTAACCCGGATTCACCCCCCAGAACCCGGGTTTTTTTTGCCTGCGATTTTCTCCTGCAGAAGCGAGCTTGCTCGCGAAGAACTCATAGACACCGCGTTTATCCAGGTTGCACGCGTTATCGTTGACGTTTTTCGCGAGCAAGCGCGCTACGTCGCAGAAGTAGCAGCGCCGGCCACATGGGCCAATGGAAACAGACGCTTGAAGTTCTCGGTCGTCTGCTCGGCGAAGCGCTCGTAGGACTCGCCGCGCAGCATCGCCAGATAATCCGCCACGTCACGCACATATTCCGGCAGGTTCGGCTTGCCGCGATGGGGGATCGGCGCCAGGTACGGCGAATCGGTTTCCACCAGCAGCCGGTCGGCAGGCACCTGGCGCGCCACATCACGCAACGCGTCGGCATTGCGGAAGGTAACGATGCCCGACAGGGAAATATAGAACCCCAGGTCCAGGGCCGCCTTGGCCATCGCCCAGTCTTCGGTAAAGCAATGCAGCACACCGGCCTGGGGCAGCGCGGCTTCGCGCAAGAGCGTCAGGGTATCGGCGCGAGCCCCACGGGTGTGGACGATCACCGGTTTGCCGGTGTGTTGCGCAGCGTGCAGGTGCAGGCGGAATGAGGCCTGCTGCAGGTCGGCGGCTTCGGGTTCGTAGTGGTAATCCAGGCCGGTCTCGCCAATGGCGACGACGCGCGGGTGATCGAGTTCGCCGAGCAGCCAGTCCAGGGCCGGTGCTTCGCCGGGCTTGAGGTCCAGCGGGTGGATACCCACCGAGCAATCCACATCGGCGTAGCGATCAGCCAGGGCTTTGACGTCGGCGGCATTTTCGGCACTGACGCCGATGCACAGGAAGTGCCCTACCCCGCGCTGGCGCGCAGCGTCGAGGGCGGCGTCCAGGGAGCCGTTGTGCTGGGCGAGATCAAGACGGTCGAGATGGCAATGGGAGTCTACGAGCATGGGCAATTACAACTTGAGTAGTGTCTGGCCGACGATACACCCGTCGGCCAAGGAAATTAACGCCGGCCGAGCAAGCCGACCCATTGGACCAGCAGTGCTTCAAGCAACAGCACGCGGTTGAGGTTGGCCTTGCCGAGCACTTTCTGACGCTGGGCGAGAATCCAGTCCTGAATGCTCAGCACCTTGTCCTGGGCACTTTTCTGCGCAAGGTATTGCACCACCTTGCGCATGTCCGGCAAACCCAGGCCGTTTTCGTCCTGGGTCAACTGGTAGCGCAGGATCAGGCTCGACCAGTCGCAGAACCAGTCGAACAGCAGCAGCAGGGGAATGTCCTTCCACGCGCTTTCGGCCAATTGCGTGGCGGACAGTTCCTGCTTGATCAGTTTCTTCACACCGTCTACGACCAGTGCCCGTTGCTCGCGCACGCCCTGGGCGTGCAGCTTCACCGCCGCAAGCGGCGAGCCCGCGGCCAGGGTCAGCAATTCGATCCGTTCCTGCTCGGCGCAATCGGGCAGCGCCTGCGCCAGCCATTGCAGGCTCATGGCCTCGCTCGGCAAAGGGCATGCCTGCTGCACGCAACGGCTGCGGATGGTCGGCAGCAAGCGGCTGGATTGATGACTCACCAGCAACAGCACGGTGTCGCCGGACGGTTCTTCCAGACTCTTGAGCAACGCGTTGGCGGCGTTGATGTTCATCGCCTCTACCGGCTCGATCAGCACCACCTTGCGCCCGCCCATCTGCGCGGTTTGCACCACGAAGCTGACGAGGTCGCGCACCTGGTCGACCTTGATCGCCTTGTCCGCTTCCTCAGGTTCCAGCACATAGTTATCGGGGTGGCTGCCGGCCTTCAGCAGCAGGCAGGATTTGCATTCGCCGCAGGCTTGCAGGTCAACGGGGCGCTGGCACAACAGGCTCGCCATCAAGCGCTCGGCCAGGGCACGCTTGCCGATACCGGTCGGACCGTGCAGCAAATAGGCGTGGGCGTGTTGGGCTCGGCCGGCCAACTGCTGCCAGAGACCGTCCTGCCACGGGTAGGCTTCAGCCACGAGCGCGCTCCAGCAGGGTCGGTAACAGCGCATCAAGGGCTTGCTGCACCTGAGCCAGCGGCTGGGCGGCGTCAAGCAGGTAGTAACGCGTAGGCTCCGCCCTGGCACGCTCGAGGAACGCGGTGCGCACGGCGTCGAAAAATGCCTGGCCTTCCAGCTCGAAACGATCCAGACGACCGCGCGCGCTGGCGCGGGCCATGCCCACTTCCACCGGCAGGTCGAACAGCAGGGTCAGGTCGGGGCGCAAGTCCCCCTGCACGAAGGCTTCCAGGGCAGCGATACGCTGCAGGCACAACCCACGACCGCCGCCCTGGTAGGCGTAGGTGGAGTCGGTAAAACGGTCGCAGATCACCACGGCGCCGCGGGCCAGGGCCGGTCGGATCACCTCGGCCAGATGCTGGGCACGGGCGGCGAACACCAGCAGCAGCTCGGTGTCCGTATTCATCGGCTCGTCACCCGGGGCCAGCAATACTTCACGGATGCGCTCGGCCAGCGGCGTACCGCCAGGCTCACGGGTCAGCACCACTTCGACGCCCGCAGCGCGCAGGCGCTCGGCCAGGTAATCGCGGTTGGTGCTTTTGCCGGCGCCTTCCGGGCCTTCGAGGGTTATAAACAAGCCAGTCACAGGCAGTCCTTAGTCAGAGTCATTGCGGGCTTTGCGGGGCGCTGGTGTCCGGTGCGGGCTCTACCGGTACATCAACCGGTGGCACCGTGTCTTCCAGCGGCTTGACCTGCGGTGCCGGGCTGGAACGGTAATCGGCGCGGCGCTTGAGTTGAAACTCACGCACGGCGGCATTATGCGCATCCAGGTCATCCGAGAAAATATGGCTGCCATCGCCACGGGCGACGAAATACAGGCTGCTGCCCGGCACCGGATTCAGGGCGGCATGGATCGCCTCGCGACCCACCATGGCGATGGGTGTCGGCGGCAGGCCGGCGATCATATAGGTGTTGTAAGGATTGGCCTCCTTGAGATGGGCGCGGGTCAATTTGCCGTTGTAGCGCTCGCCCAGGCCATAGATCACCGTGGGGTCGGTCTGCAACATCATGCCCAGCTTCAGGCGACGCACGAACACACCGGCAATCTGCCCACGTTCTTCGGGCACACCGGTCTCCTTCTCCACCAGCGAGGCCATGATCAGCGCTTGATAAGGCTCGGTGTAAGGCGCATCAGCGGCGCGCCTGCTCCACTCCTGGGCGAGCACATCGTCCAGACGGTTGTAGGCTTTCTTCAGGAATTCGACATCGGTCATGCCCCGCACGAAACGGTAGGTGTCGGGAAAGAACCGCCCTTCAGGGAATACGCCGGAATGGCCGAGCTTGTCCATCACTTCGCTGTCACTGAGGCCGGTGAGGGTCTGCACGATCTTTTCGTGCTTGGCCAGGGCCGAGCGCACCTGGCGAAAGTTCCACCCCTCCACCAGGGTCAGGCTGTATTGCACCACTTCCCCACGCTGCCAAAGGCCGATCAGGCCTTCGGCGGTGAGGCCCGGGGTCATGCGGTATTCGCCGCTGTGCAGCGGCTGGTTCTCAAGGTTAAAGCGCCAGTAAAGACGCAGCCAGAAGGCACCGTCGAGCACGCCATCGGCTTCCAGACGATTGAAGGTGCCGGTGGGCGTGGCCCCTGCCGGTACATCGAGCAACTGCTCCTGGGTCAGGTGCAACGGCTGCTTCAAGGCAGCGTTGTATTTCCAGGCGCAAAAGCCCAACAGCAAAACCGCCGAGAACAGACCGATCAGCAGCAGTACAACCAGTTTTCGTATCACTCAAATATCCAATAGTGCGCGAACAATGCCCTGCAGTTTACGGGTGAGCGGCCCAACCGACCAGCTCATCCCAGCGCACTCGCGTACCGGCCAGATGCCATAAACGCTGTTGCACACGAAGACTTCGTCGGCCTGTTGCAACTGCTCCAGACTGATGTCGGCCACGGCCACCGGGACGCCCAGGGCTTGCGCCTGGTCGAGGATCTCGGCGCGCATCACCCCGGCAACGCCGCAACGCGTCAGATCAGCGGTACGTAACACGCCGTTGCGCACCACAAACAGGTTGCTGAACACGCCTTCGATAACCCGCCCGGACCTATCCAGCATCAAGCCTTCGGCATGCTCGGCATCCCGCCATTCGGCGCGGGCGATGACCTGCTCAAGGCGGTTCAGGTGTTTGAGCCCGGCCAGCAGCGGTTGTTCGGCCAAGCGGGTGGCGCACGCAAACAGACGGATGCCGTCGGTGCCATGGGCTTCGGGATAGATGGCGGGCGGACCGCCCTGCAAGATACGGCGTACCGCAGCATCGGGATCGATGCCGTAACCGCGCTGGCTGTCGCCACGGGTCAGGATCAACTTGAGCACGCCATCGCCCAGGGCTGCGGCATAGGCCAGCACTTCGCTGCGCACCCGTGCATGATCCACCCCCAACGCGAGGCGCCTGCAGCCCTCATCGAGGCGCTGCAGGTGACGGTCAAGCAGCACCGGCTGCCCGGCCTTGACCGCGATGGTTTCAAATACACCATCGCCATACGCCAGGCCGCGATCTTTCAGGGGCACGCTGTCCGCTGGCTGACCGTCGACCCAGCTGTGCATCACTCGGCGAACCGGCGGAACACCAGCGAGCCGTTGGTGCCACCAAACCCGAACGAGTTGGAGATCACCACGTCGATCGGCATCGGTTGCGCTTCGTGAGGCACAAAGTTGAGGTCGCAGCCTTCGTCCGGCTCATCGAGGTTGATGGTCGGTGGAGCGACCTGATCCTTGATGGCCATCACACTGAAGATCGCCTCGACCGCACCCGCCGCGCCCAACAGGTGGCCGGTCATGGATTTGGTGGAGCTGACCGCCAGCTTGTAGGCGTGCTCGCCGAACACCGACTTGATGGCTTCGGCTTCCGCCAGGTCGCCGGTCGGCGTCGACGTGCCATGGGCATTGATGTACTGCACCTGGTCGGCATTGACCTTCGCATCGCGCAGGGCATTGGTGATGCAGCGCGCAGCACCGGCACCGTCGGACGGTGGCGAGGTCATGTGGTAGGCGTCACCGCTCATGCCAAACCCGATCAGCTCGGCATAGATGGTGGCACCGCGCGCCTTGGCATGCTCCAACTCTTCCAGTACCAGGGCACCGGCACCGTCGGACAGCACGAAACCGTCACGGCCCTTGTCCCACGGACGGCTGGCACGGGTCGGCTCATCGTTGCGGGTCGACAGCGCACGGGACGCGCCGAAGCCGCCCATGCCCAGGCCGCAGGCAGCCATCTCGGCGCCACCGGCAATCATCACGTCAGCTTCATCGTAAGCGATGTTACGTGCCGCCATGCCGATGCAGTGAGTGCCCGTGGTGCACGCCGTTGCGATGGCGTAGTTAGGCCCCTGTGCCCCCAAATGGATGGACAGGAAACCGGAAATCATATTGATGATCGAGCCCGGCACGAAGAACGGTGAAATTCGACGGGGACCGGAATCGTGCAGCGTGCGGCTGGTTTCTTCGATATTGGTCAGCCCCCCAATCCCCGAACCCATGGCCACGCCGATGCGCTCACGGTTGGCGTCGGTGACTTCCAGGCCGGCGTTACGCACTGCCTGAAAACCGGCTGCCAGGCCGTATTGAATGAACAGGTCAAGCTTGCGCGATTCCTTGAGCGAAAGGTATTGCTCGACATTGAAACCCTTTACCGAGCCGCCAAAACGGGTGGAATAGGCAGAAAGGTCCGTGTGTTCGATCAGACCGATACCACTGTGGCCAGCCAGAATGCCCTGCCAACTGCTTGGCACATCCGTGCCCAGTGGCGACAACATACCCATACCGGTGACTACGACGCGTCTACGCGACACAGCACTCTCCTTTTTCTAATGACGACACTTTGCTTCGCAGCGTACTTTTCGTCACCGCTGAAAGAAAAAACCGCACGCCGTTACAGCAGTGCGGTTTTTCCCTGACAGCAGGCGACGACTACAAACTATTACGCCTGATGGCTAGTAACGTAGTCGATGGCAGCTTGAACAGTAGTGATTTTTTCAGCTTCTTCGTCCGGGATTTCGGTCTCGAATTCCTCTTCCAGAGCCATCACCAGCTCAACGGTGTCAAGGGAATCGGCACCCAGGTCTTCTACGAAGGAAGCAGTGTTGACCACTTCTTCTTCCTTAACGCCCAGTTGCTCGGCGACGATTTTCTTGACGCGCTCTTCGATGGTGCTCATACCTTGTTTAACTCCTAATGGACAAATTCAGGCAGCTGGCCAGTGGGTAAGTGTATAGAAAGCCATTTCGGTTTTTCAACCGAAAGCTTCACCCTGTACCCGCTCGACCACCTGCCTATAAATTAAGTTGCAGCTTTATAACGGATTTTAGACAGCTCGTATGACATATTTTTGAAGCGATCCGTCACAATTTAACTCATGTACATCCCGCCGTTCACCGGAATTGTAGCCCCGGTCACGTATGCCGCACCGTCGGATGCCAGGAAAGTGACCACATTCGCGATCTCTTGGGCCTGGCCCAGACGGCCCAGCGGAATCTGCGTCAGCAAGGCTTCACGCTGTGCTTCGGGCAGTTCGCGGGTCATATCGGTGTCGATGAACCCTGGGGCCACCGAGTTTACCGTAATCGACCGCGAGCCGACTTCACGCGCCAGTGCACGGCTGAAACCTTCCAGACCGGCCTTGGCCGCAGCGTAGTTTACTTGGCCGGCGTTGCCCATGGCACCCACTACGGAGCCAATATTGATAATTCGGCCCCAGCGCGCCTTGGTCATGCCGCGCAAAACACCCTTGGACAGGCGGAACAGACTGTTCAGGTTGGTATCGACCACGTCGTACCATTCGTCGTCTTTCATGCGCATCATCAGGTTATCGCGGGTGATACCGGCATTGTTCACCAGAATCGCCGGCGCACCGAACTGCGCGGTGATCGCGGCCAGCACGGCCGCCACGGATTCGTCACTGGTCACATTCAGCTCGAGGCCGGTGCCCTGCACGCCGTTTTCCTTCAGGGTTGCGGCGATACGCTCGGCACCCGAGGCGGACGTGGCGGTGCCGATCACGACGGCGCCCTGACGACCCAGTTCCAGGGCGATGGCCTGGCCGATGCCACGGCTTGCGCCGGTAACCAGTGCAACTTTACCTTGCAGACTCATGCAGGCTTCTCCTAAGTTCGGGGATCAGGCCAGCGCCGCACGAGCGGCAGCGAAGGCATCCGGGGTATTGAGATTGGCAGTCGATACGCCGTCGGCGCAGCGCTTGTTCAGGCCGGCCAGGACTTTGCCCGGGCCGCACTCGACCAGTTCGGTGGCGCCCTTGGCGGCCAGGGTCTGCACCGATTCAACCCAGCGAACCGGCTTGTAGAGTTGCTCCAGCAGGTCGCGCTTGAGGGTCTCCAGGTCCGGGGCGATCGCCGCGCTGACGTTCTGCACCAGCGGGATCTGCGGCGCCTGCCAGTTGATGGCGGAGATGGACTCGGCAAAACGCTCGGCCGCCGGGCGCATCAGCTCGCAGTGTGACGGCACGCTGACCGGCAACGGCAGCGCACGCTTGGCACCACGGGCCTTGCAGCCTTCGATGGCGCGCTCGACCGCTGCCTTGGCACCCGCGATGACCACTTGGCCAGGGGAGTTGAAATTCACCGCGCTGACCACTTCGCCCTGCGCCGCTTCGGCGCAGGCTTCGATCACCACGGCATCGTCCAGGCCCAGGATCGCGGCCATGCCGCCCTGCCCGGCCGGAACGGCCTCCTGCATCAACTGGCCACGACGCTCGACCAGCTTGACCGCTTCACCGAGGGTCAGGCTGCCCGCCGCGACCAGGGCGCTGTATTCGCCCAGGCTGTGACCGGCGACGAATGCAGGGCGTGCGCCACCTTCGGCCAGCCACACGCGCCACAGGGCGATCGAAGCGGTCAGAATGGCCGGCTGGGTCTTGTCGGTTTGATTGAGTTGCTCTTCCGGCCCCTGCTGGGTCAGCGCCCACAGGTCATAACCCAGGGCGTCGGAAGCTTCCTTGAAAGTGTCCAGGACCAGCGGGTATTGCGCGCCCAGCTCGGCCAACATGCCGAGGGACTGCGAACCTTGCCCTGGAAAGACGAATGCGAGGGATGTAGACATGTAACAAGCCCCTAATGATCTGGTCGTCAAAAATGCGCACGCCGACGGTGGGAGCGCGCGAAACTGACAGATTGGATGGTCAATTGAACTGGCCGGTCACATTTAAGCACTCCCGGGCCGATTCGCCTAAGGCAACAAGCCCTCCAGACGCCCGCGCAAGCGTTGCGGCAGGTTGTCCTGAATCTCGATCACGGCCCGCGCAATCGCGCTCTGAAAGCCCTCGACACCTGCCGAGCCATGGCTTTTCACCACAACGCCCTGCAACCCCAGGAAACTCGCGCCATTATGCCGCGCCGGCGCCAGGTCGGCCTGCAGACGACGCATCAACGGCAGCGCCAGGGCGCCGACCATGCGCGCTGCCAGGTTCTGCTTGAACAAGGCTTCGATACGCGTGGCAATCATGGTTGCCAAGCCCTCACTGGACTTGAGCAGAATGTTGCCGACAAAGCCGTCACACACCACCACGTCGGCTTCGCCACGGTACAAACCGTCACCTTCGACAAAACCTACGTAGTTCAAACCCCGCGCGCCCTGCAGCAAGGTGGCGGCCAACTTGACCTGCTGGTTGCCCTTGATGTCCTCGGTGCCGATATTGAGCAGGGCCACCCTTGGCCGGACCACGCCCAGCGCTTCGGCGGCCACCGACCCCATCACGGCGAACTGCAACAGATGCTCGGCACTGCAATCGACATTCGCCCCCAGGTCCAGCAACTGGCAATAACCTTTCTGCGTCGGAATCGCCGCCACCATCGCCGGCCGATCAATGCCCGGCAGGGTCTTGAGCACATGCCGCGACAGGGCCATCAGCGCGCCAGTATTGCCGGCGCTGACACAGGCGTGCACCTTGCCGTCGCGCAGCAGCTCCAGGGCCACGCGCATGGACGAGTCGGGCTTGCCGCGCAGGGCCGCTGCCGGTTTTTCGTCCATGGTGATGGTTTCGCTGGCCGGCGTAACCGTCAGGCGCGCGCGATCCACCGCCGGATGGCCGGCAATCAGTTCTTCAATAAGGGTAGGTTGACCGACAAGGGTCAGGTGCAGCGAGGGCGTAGCAGACAGGCTGGCAATGCAGGCCTGAACAATGCTGCGGGGACCGAAGTCCCCGCCCATTGCGTCAATCGCGATGACTTGAGCAGACAAGTGATTACTCGTCAGCGCCCTTGTCGATCACTTTACGGCCACGGTATACGCCTTCTGGCGATACGTGGTGACGCAGGTGAACTTCACCGGTGGTCTTTTCCACGGACAGGGTGCTAGCCTCGAGAGCGTCGTGCGAACGGCGCATGTCACGGGCGGAGCGGGATTTTTTGTTCTGCTGAACAGCCATAATTGATTAACTCCTAAACGTTTGGGTCACGCTTTAACTGCGCCAATACACTGAACGGGTTGGACCGCGTTACCTCGTCCTCGCTCGGTTCGGGCTCGTCATCGAGGCCCGCCGGCTGCTGGCATTCTTCCGGATGATGAGCAGGCACAATGGGCAAGGCGAGCAAAAGCTCCTCCTCGATCAGTGCATGCAGATCCAAAGGATCTTCGCCCAGTTCCAGCACGTCATAACCTTTCGGCAACGACTGGGTATTCGCACCCTCCTTCACCACGGCATAACTGCATTCGCTGTGGATCGGCAGGGTGACCAGCTCAAGACAACGCTGGCAAACCATTTTGACTTCGGTGTCGATAAGGCTGTGAATTACCACAGATTTACGTTCATCTCGTTCAAAAACGAATTTGGCCTGGACCGCACCGACAGTGTCGGAAAGCGAGTCGCAGAGTCTCTCCAAATCGGCCAGCGGCAATTCACCTTGAAGGGAAGTGCCACGATCAGCCAATTTGCGCGGGTCAACGTGAGGTGGAATCGGGTCATTCAACATAGGCGCAGCATTATAGGGATGCACCCGGCCATGTCAAAGGAAATTCAGCCCTGTGCGTCAGCCGGTCACGCCGCTAGAATCTGCGGCTGTCTTGAGGAGACGTATATGCTGCCTTTATTACTCGCGTCCAGCTCGGTTTATCGCCGGGAATTGCTGAGCCGCCTGCACTTGCCGTTCACCTGCAGCTCGCCGGATATCGATGAAAGCCATCGCCCGGGTGAGTCAGCCCTCGAGCTGGTCAAGCGCCTGGCCGAACAGAAAGCGCGCGCCCTCGCCGCCAGCCATCCCGGGCATTTGATCATTGGCTCTGATCAGGTAGCGGCACTGGAAGGCCGGATCATCGGCAAGCCCCACACCTTTGAAAATGCCCGCGAGCAATTGTTGGCGGCCAGCGGCAAGCGTGTGAGCTTTCTTACAGGCCTGGCACTGCTCAACAGCGAGACGGGGCACTGCCAGGTCGACTGCGTACCGTTTACCGTGCAGATGCGTGAACTGGACGCGGAGCGCATCGAGCGCTACCTGCGGATCGAGCAACCCTATGACTGTGCGGGCAGCTTCAAGGCCGAAGGGCTGGGTGTGAGCCTGTTCCAGAGCACTGACGGCCCGGATGCCACCAGCCTTGTTGGCCTGCCACTGATTCGACTGGTGGATATGCTGCTGACCGAAGGCGTACAAATTCCTTAAGTACACATCGACCCAATGTGGGAGGGCGCTTGCCCCCCCGATAGCGGTGGATCAGCCAGTTTATCTATAGCTGATACACCGTCATCAGGGGAAAGCCCCCTCCCACATTTTGATCGACTGCTGGCTTGAGATATCAGCGCAGGCTCGCGCCCTGGAAGCCTAGATACGATCAAACGGCGATTCCTCAACCGTGAAATCCACCGCTGCTGACCGAAGGCGTACAAATCCCTTAAATACACATCGACCCAATGTGGGAGGGGGCTTGCCCCCGATAGCGGTGGATCAGCCAGTTTATCTATAGCTGATACACCGTCATCGGGGGCAAGCCCCCTCCCACATTTTGGTCTACTGCTGGCTTGAGATATCAGCGCAAGCTCGGGCCCTGGAAGCCTAGATACGATCAAACGGCGATTCCTCAACCGTGAAATCCACCGCTGCTGACCGAAGGCGTACAAATCCCTTAAATACACATCGACCCAATGTGGGAGGGGGCTTGCCCCCGATAGCGGTGGATCAGCCAACTTATCTATTGCTGACACACCGGCATCGGGGGCAAGCCCCCTCCCACATTTTGATCGACTGCTGGCTTGAGATCAGCGCAATGTCGGGCCCTGGAAGCCCATGTACAGGGCCAGCTTCTCGGCCACGCTGGCACCAAGCTTCTTGGAGAAGCGGTCAAACGGCGATTCCTCAACCGTGAAATCCACCAACTCCTTCTCGCCAACCACATCCCGCGCCACCGAACTGGCGCTGCCCAGGCCGTCGATCAAGCCCAGCGGCAGCGCCTGCTCGCCCGACCACACCAGCCCGGAGAACAGCTCCGGATGCTCCTTGTCCTTGAGCCGATCGCCACGCCCTTGCTTGACGCTGGCGATGAACTGGCGATGGGTAGTGTCGAGCACGCCCTGCCAGAACTGGGTCTCATCCGCCTTCTGCGGCTGGAACGGGTCGAGGAACGCCTTGTGCTCGCCCGAGGTGTAGGTGCGACGCTCCACGCCCAGCTTCTCCATGGTGCCGACAAACCCGTAACCGGCTGCCGTCACCCCAATGGAACCTACCAGGCTGGCCTTGTCAGCGTAAATCTGGTCGGCGGCACTGGCGATGTAATAAGCGCCCGAAGCCCCCAAGTCGGAGATCACCGCATACAGCTTGGTGTCCGGATGCAGCGCGCGCAGGCGACGAATCTCGTCATACACATAGCCCGACTGCACAGGACTGCCGCCGGGGCTATTGATACGCAGGATCACGCCCTTGACCTTGGGGTCTTCGAACGCCGCGCGCAGGCTGCTGACAATATTGTCGGCGCTGGCGGGCTCCTTGTCGGCGATCACCCCGCGCACCTCGATCAAGGCGGTGTACTGACTGCCACGGGTGGCGCTCTTTTCCATGTCCATCAACGGGCTGAACAGCGCCAGTATGAGCAACAGGTAAGTGAAGGTCAGCAGCTTGAAGAAAATCCCCCAGCGGCGCGCGCGGCGTTGCTCCTGGACGCTGGCCAGGAGGGTTTTCTCCAGCAGCTTCCAGCTTTTGTCATCAGCGTTTTGCGCTTTTTCCGGCGCTTTCCACTCGTCACTCATGCCATCAACCCCAGCAAAGACTTATCGAGCCCGGCTGAGCCAGGCCTGCAATTGAGAAAAATGATCGATCGTGACCCTGGGCTCGTATGACTGCAGGGCCTCCGCAGACTGGGCGCCGTAGCTGACCGCCACGCTGTCCATGCCAGCATTGCGCGCCATCATCAGGTCGAAGGAGGCATCCCCCACCATCAACGCCTCGCGCGGCGATACACGGCAATGCGCCATGATCTGCTCCAGCATCAGAGGGTGAGGCTTACTGGCAGTTTCATCCGCCGCACGGGTGATATCGAAATAGTCTTCCCAGCCGTGCGCCTTGAGCACCCGATCCAGCCCGCGACGCGCCTTGCCCGTGGCGACGGCCAGGTGATAACCCTCGGCACGAAACGCTTGCAGCGATTGCACCACACCCTCAAACAGCGGCGAAGGCTCAGCCTCCAGCGCAATGTAGTGATCGGCGTAGTGCTCGCGGAAAGCGACCAGCTCAGTGTCGGATATGTGCGGATACAGCGTACGAATCGCCTCAGGCAAGCCCAGGCCGATAATGCCCTTGACTGCCAGGTCGCTGCACAACTCAAAGCCCGAGCGGGTCGACGCCATGTGCATCGACTCGACGATGCGGCCAATGGAATTGGCCAGGGTGCCGTCCCAGTCGAAAATCAGCAGCTTGTAATCACGGTGCGACACTCAGGCGCTCCACAGTCTTGGCCCACATGTCATCGACCGGCGCCTGCAACTTCAGCTCGCCACCGTCGGGCAGCGGCACGGTCAGCATGTAGGCATGCAGGAACAGGCGCTTGCCGCCCAGATCGCGGATCTCCCTGGAGAAATCCTCGTCGCCGTATTTGGTGTCGCCGGCAATGCAGTGACCGGCATGCAGGGTGTGCACGCGAATCTGGTGGGTACGCCCGGTCACCGGCTTGGCCTCGACCAGGGTGGCGAAGTCGCCGAAGCGGCGCAGCACCTTGAACAGGGTCAGGGCCTCTTTGCCCTCCTCGTCCACTTCCACCATGCGTTCACCGGAACGCAGGTTGCTCTTCTGCAATGGCGCCCGCACGCTCTTGATCGAGCTGGCCCAGTTGCCGCGCACCAGGGCCATGTAGCGCTTGTCAACGCCGTCGCCGCGCAGGGCGGTGTGCAGGTGGCGCAACATGCTGCGTTTCTTGGCGATCATCAACAGGCCGGAGGTGTCGCGGTCCAGGCGATGGACCAACTCCAGCTCCTTGGCATCCGGGCGCAACTGCCGAAAGGCCTCGATCACGCCGAACGTCAGGCCGCTGCCGCCGTGAACGGCAATGCCGCAGGGTTTGTTGATCACGATGAGTTTGTTATCTTCGAACACGATCGACGCTTCGAGGCGCTGCAGCAGGCCTTGGGCCAGTGGCACGGGCTCGTCGCGCTCAGGCACGCGAACCGGCGGCACACGGACGATATCGCCCGCCTGCAGCTTGTACTCGGGCTTGATCCGACCCTTGTTCACCCGCACTTCGCCTTTGCGCAAGATGCGGTAGATCAAGGTCTTGGGCACGCCTTTGAGCCTGGCCAGGAGAAAATTATCGATGCGTTGGCCGGCATATTCCGGCGAGACCTCGAGCAGCTGGACGCTGGGGGTCTGGGGGGCGGTAGTCGTCATGCCGGCGATGATAACAATTTTTTATGGAATTGAAGCACTTAATCATTGCTGCTATAGTCGCGAACGCCGCCAAAAGCGGCCTGGACAGAGGACTTGCGGCAAACTGCCGGCCCTGACCATCGCAATTCATCAGGACGCGAGGCCGTCCTACGGGGCGTTCGCCACCCTGGAAGGCTTGAGATTGTAACAAGCGCAGGTGACATGAGGCCTGAAGCGAGTGCGGTACGCAGAGTGAATACTCGCGTCCTGCGCCGATATTTACGGCCAGTTCACAAAGTGCAGTCAGTCCCGAGCCAGACCATGGCGAATGCTTCGGAAACAACGCCTGTTAAGAGCTGAGTGAGAGCGCAATCGCCCACACCTAGTCTTGTTTAGCCATGAGCGTGGACTCCCCTTTGGAGAACACGGTAAATGCCAACCCGCTGCGGATTCTGCGCGCGGCAGCACCCGAATTATCAGGGATACGTGTAGGGTGGAGATGCACAACCGTCGGACCGTGTAGCACTAGGCTTATATTTAGACGCTTCATCTCGTCCACAGTCGCCGGTTGATTCCTCCTCCTGACCTTAGCTTTTGTTGAAGTGGTGCCTTTGTCACCACCGCTAACAAGCAGGACGCGTCCGTCGCGATACCCGCCCAATTGGCAGGTTTTGCTGGACACTGGAGTGGCCAACCACTCTTGACGCACCTGACACCGACCGTGAGAAGTCGTGTGTGCCGAACGCCGTTTCCGGCAGCCCGGAAACCGACGGTACAACATGAAAAGAATGCTGATTAACGCAACTCAACCCGAAGAGTTGCGTGTTGCACTGGTAGATGGCCAACGCCTCTACGACCTGGACATCGAGTCCGGTGCACGCGAGCAAAAGAAGGCCAACATCTATAAAGGCCGTATTACTCGCATCGAACCAAGCCTTGAGGCTGCCTTTGTCGATTTCGGCTCCGAGCGCCACGGCTTCCTGCCCCTCAAGGAAATCTCCCGCGAATACTTCAAGAAAGCCCCCGAAGGCCGCGTGAACATCAAGGACGTCCTGAGCGAAGGCCAGGAAGTCATTGTCCAGGTCGAAAAAGAAGAACGTGGCAACAAGGGCGCCGCCCTGACCACCTTCATCAGCCTGGCCGGCCGTTACCTGGTACTGATGCCGAACAACCCGCGTGCCGGCGGTATCTCCCGTCGCATCGAAGGCGAAGAGCGCAACGAACTGCGTGAAGCGCTGAACGGCCTGATCGCACCGGCCGACATGGGCCTGATCGTGCGCACTGCAGGCCTGGGCCGCAGCAGCGAAGAAATGCAGTGGGACCTCGACTACCTGCTGCAACTGTGGACCGCCATCAAAGAAGCTTCGCTGGATCGTTCCGCGCCGTTCCTGATCTACCAGGAAAGCAACGTGATCATCCGCGCCATCCGCGATTACCTGCGCCAGGACATCGGCGAAGTGCTGATCGACAGCGTTGAAGCCCAGGACGAAGCACTGACCTTCATCCGCCAGGTCATGCCGCAGTACGCCAGCAAGATCAAGCTGTACGAAGACAGCGTGCCGCTGTTCAACCGTTTCCAGATCGAAAGCCAGATCGAGACCGCCTTCCAGCGCGTGGTCGAACTGCCTTCCGGCGGCTCCATCGTAATCGACCCGACCGAAGCCCTGGTGTCCATCGACATCAACTCGGCGCGCGCCACGAAGGGTAGCGACATCGAAGAAACCGCCCTGCAGACCAACCTGGAAGCGGCTGAAGAAATCGCCCGCCAGCTGCGCCTGCGTGACATCGGCGGCCTGATCGTGATCGACTTCATCGACATGACCCCGGCCAAGAACCAGCGCGCCGTGGAAGAGAAAGTCCGCGAATGCCTGGAAGCGGACCGCGCCCGCGTACAAGTGGGCCGTATCTCGCGCTTCGGCCTGTTGGAAATGTCCCGTCAGCGCCTGCGTCCATCCCTGGGCGAGAGCAGCGGCATCGTCTGCCCGCGCTGCAACGGCACCGGTATCATCCGTGACGTTGAATCGCTGTCCCTGGCGATCCTGCGCCTGATCGAAGAAGAAGCCCTGAAAGACCGCACCGCCGAAGTCCGCGCACAAGTGCCGATTCCGGTCGCCGCGTTCCTGCTCAACGAAAAACGTAACTCGATCACCAAGATCGAACTGCGCACCCGTGCCCGTATCGTCATCCTGCCGAACGATCACCTCGAGACGCCGCACTTCGAAGTCCAGCGCCTGCGCGATGACAGCCCGGAAGCCCACAGCGGCCAGTCCAGCTACGAAATCGCCGCCGCTGCCGCCGAAGT
>NZ_CVTX01000111.1:0-2854 GCF_900005715.1 Pseudomonas sp. 34 E 7 | reverse complement strand
GCACTGGGCGGCGGCGTTGGCGCTGCGGGTGGTTCAGTGATCGGTAATCACCTGGGCGGCAGCACCGGTTCGGCTATCGGCGCCGGCTTGGGTGGCGCCGCCGGCGGCGCGGTGGGCAACAATCTGGGAGGCGACGGCGGGAAACACAAAGGCAACAAGCATAAGCACAAGAACAGGCACCGCTGATCCTCCGACACTGTCCCGACAGCACACTCGCCGGGTTGAACGACGTTAAACGCGTTCAACCCGGCGTGTAAGAGGCTGCCCCAACTCCCGTTACATCGGCGTACTGCTCACCACCCGCAAGGCCAGCCCTTCATAAGCATCCAGCGTAATCGTGAACGTGCCCTCCTCCGTCAGATCCCCTTCCACGCGCTCATTGATGATGTCCACCACCGGCCCTGGTGCAATGTTAGGCAGGTGCAGGGATTCGGTGATCGGCGTGGCGCCGAAGTTCAGCGCAGTGATCTGCGTGCCCTTGCCTGCCGGCAACTCATGCACCATGACCAGCAGCCCCGGGTGCTCAACATCCGGAATCAGGATCTGGCGGCTGGCGGCAATGTCGTAGGCACGGCGCACGCCGAGGATCTTCTGCAACTGTGAGGCAAAGGAATCCGGGTCCTGCAACTGGCTGTTCAAACTGCCGTACAGGCTTCTGGAACGCGGCATCTGCCCGGCCGACAGCTCGGCATCGGGGTTGAGGTCGACCAGGTCGTAGGCGCCGCGATGAATCCAGCGCGTGTCGCCATCGGCCATCAAATGCCCGACCTCTTCGGCGGCCAATGGCAGCGCACCCACCAGGTCCCAACCGGACAGCGCAAACACCCCCGGCTGCATGGCGTTGTACATCACCAGCAGCAAATGAATCTGGCGAATCTGCTGCACGTCGGCCGCGGTGATCGCGTCCAGGTCCCGAATGCCGAGGGCTGCGGTGATGATGCTGGCGGTGGTGCAGGACACGCCATTGGTGACGAACTTGAGGTTATACGGCGCGTGCTCGCCGGTCAGGCGTTCATACATCTGCTCGCGGATATGCTCGCGCAGGATGTTGCCGGGAAAGGTCTGGCCCTGGAACAGAAAGGTGTCATGGGCATGCAGGGTCCAGAAGTGCACCAGTTCCAGGGTCAGTTCGTCGTGGTTTTGCAGCGCGTGGATCAGCGAACCGGGGTCAATGCCGAGACTGTGCATCTGGCGCAGCATCAGGCGCAGGAACTCGGCGTCGCCCATCAGCAACGCATGCTGGTAGGCCGGCCGGGTGATGAAGTCATAGGACAGGTCGGCGCCGCCGTGGGACATGGAGGCGATATCGTCGACGGTGAGGTTGAGTTCCTGGAAACTGAAACCACCGGCCTTGCGAATCGCGCCGCCGAGCAACTGGTTGCCGGTGATCGACAGCGGATGGCTTTCCGACCACGCGCTACCGTCGAGCTTGCGTTCCACGCCGAGGAAGCCATTGGCGTCCAGGCGCAGGATTTTCGCGCCCATGACATCAATGGCGTGCAGCGCGTCGCCGATGATCATCTGCTGGGCGGCGAATGACGGATCGAGCCAGTTCAGCGACGGCTGCCCTTCCTTGAAGTAATGCAGGTACACCCAGCGTCGCGGCTTGCCGTCGACCCCCATCACCACGGGCGTGGCGCTCCAGTCGGTTTCCTTGACGCCGGGCTCGAAGAAAATCACCCTTTGCAATTGGCCGACGATGTAGTGCTTGTCGCGCAGTGCATCCACCTGCGGCGGACTGAGGTTCTGCGCGTCGCGGCCCTCGGCGACGTCCGGCAGCAGCGGCCAGTCTTCTTCACGGATTTCGACCATGTGATACAGGCCCGGATAGTCTTCATAAGCCATTTCCGCCAGCCGAAAATCCGCGCCCTTGCCGGTGTGGGATGGGATCACGTCGTCGATGATCACCGCGTTGTGCGCGGCGGCCATGCGCGTCAGCGCCTGCAACTGCGCCTCGGTGCCCAGTTGCGGGTCGATGTCGAAGCTGATGCGGTCGAAGTTGCCGTCGATGGTCGGAGTGTGTCGGGTGCCGGACAAACCGCCGGACTTCTTCAGCGGCCCGTTGTGAATGCCCTGGATGCCGATTTTCGACAACGCATGCCACAGGCTTTCATCGCCCAGCGCCTCCAGCACCGTACCGTCTTCGCGGGTCACGATCGACGCCGGATACGCCGTGAACCATACCGATGACAAGGCTGAAGCGTCACGCGGGCGGGTGTGTGCGAAGGGTTGCTGCCACATGCGTCCCTGCCCCGAATAGAGCTTGGCGCGCTGGCGCGCCGCGTTCAGCATGGACTGTTGCACCAGCCAATTCACATGATCGTTGTCCGCCGCCGTCATAAGCCTGATACCTGTGGTGGTTAAAGGTGATTCGTAAGCATAGGAGCGACGGCGGGAGCGATTCGTTGCATCGGGATGCAGATCCCTGTCCAAATGTGGGATCGACACAAGATACCGGTCGGCTCGAAGGCCGCCGCGCTTTTGCGTTTGATCTCAGGCGCCCCGTTAAACCACGCTGGCCGAACGCAAGCTTGAATCCGTGGGCCGCCGTCAGGGCGGAACCCTAAGCAGCCGTTACCGCAGAAATGGATATGTACTCGGTCCAATCCAACATCCTGGTCGGCCCTGAGGCCGCCATCGGGGGCAAGCCCCCTCCCACATTTGCACCGGGATCGACACAAGATACCGGTCGGCTCTAAGGCCGCCGCGCTTTTGATCTTGATCTTAGGCGCCCCGTTAAACCACGCTGGCCGAACGCAGGCTTGAATCCGTGGGCCGCCGTCAGGGCGGAACCCTAAGCAGCCGTTACCGCAGAAATGGATATGTACTCGGTCCAATCCAACATCCTGGTCGG
>NZ_CVTX01000116.1:0-3396 GCF_900005715.1 Pseudomonas sp. 34 E 7 | reverse complement strand
GCTCGAAATTGGGTCTGTAGCTCAGTTGGTTAGAGCGCACCCCTGATAAGGGTGAGGTCGGCAGTTCGAATCTGCCCAGACCCACCAATTTTGTTATGGGGCCATAGCTCAGCTGGGAGAGCGCCTGCCTTGCACGCAGGAGGTCAACGGTTCGATCCCGTTTGGCTCCACCATTAACTGCTTCTGCTGTTAGAGTTTAGAAATGAATATTCTGAAGTGAATATTGATTTCTAGTCTTTGATTAGATCGTTCTTTAAAAATTTGGGTATGTGATAGAAAGATAGACTGAACGTTACTTTCACTGGTAACGGATCAGGCTAAGGTAAAATTTGTGAGTTCTCTTAATTGAGAAATTCGAATTTTCGGCGAATGTTGTCTTCACAGTATAACCAGATTGCTTGGGGTTATATGGTCAAGTGAAGAAGCGCATACGGTGGATGCCTTGGCAGTCAGAGGCGATGAAAGACGTGGTAGCCTGCGAAAAGCTTCGGGGAGTCGGCAAACAGACTTTGATCCGGAGATGTCTGAATGGGGGAACCCAGCCATCATAAGATGGTTATCTTACGCTGAATACATAGGCGTAAGAGGCGAACCAGGGGAACTGAAACATCTAAGTACCCTGAGGAAAAGAAATCAACCGAGATTCCCTTAGTAGTGGCGAGCGAACGGGGACTAGCCCTTAAGTGGCTTTGAGATTAGCGGAACGCTCTGGAAAGTGCGGCCATAGTGGGTGATAGCCCTGTACGCGAAAATCTCTTAGTCATGAAATCGAGTAGGACGGAGCACGAGAAACTTTGTCTGAATATGGGGGGACCATCCTCCAAGGCTAAATACTACTGACTGACCGATAGTGAACTAGTACCGTGAGGGAAAGGCGAAAAGAACCCCGGAGAGGGGAGTGAAATAGATCCTGAAACCGTATGCGTACAAGCAGTGGGAGCCCACTTTGTTGGGTGACTGCGTACCTTTTGTATAATGGGTCAGCGACTTATTTTCAGTGGCGAGCTTAACCGAATAGGGGAGGCGTAGCGAAAGCGAGTCTTAATAGGGCGTCTAGTCGCTGGGAATAGACCCGAAACCGGGCGATCTATCCATGGGCAGGTTGAAGGTTGGGTAACACTAACTGGAGGACCGAACCGACTACCGTTGAAAAGTTAGCGGATGACCTGTGGATCGGAGTGAAAGGCTAATCAAGCTCGGAGATAGCTGGTTCTCCTCGAAAGCTATTTAGGTAGCGCCTCATGTATCACTGTAGGGGGTAGAGCACTGTTTCGGCTAGGGGGTCATCCCGACTTACCAAACCGATGCAAACTCCGAATACCTACAAGTGCCGAGCATGGGAGACACACGGCGGGTGCTAACGTCCGTCGTGAAAAGGGAAACAACCCAGACCGTCAGCTAAGGTCCCAAAGTTATGGTTAAGTGGGAAACGATGTGGGAAGGCTTAGACAGCTAGGAGGTTGGCTTAGAAGCAGCCACCCTTTAAAGAAAGCGTAATAGCTCACTAGTCGAGTCGGCCTGCGCGGAAGATGTAACGGGGCTCAAACCATACACCGAAGCTACGGGTATCACGTAAGTGATGCGGTAGAGGAGCGTTCTGTAAGCCTGTGAAGGTGAGTTGAGAAGCTTGCTGGAGGTATCAGAAGTGCGAATGCTGACATGAGTAACGACAATGGGTGTGAAAAACACCCACGCCGAAAGACCAAGGTTTCCTGCGCAACGTTAATCGACGCAGGGTTAGTCGGTCCCTAAGGCGAGGCTGAAAAGCGTAGTCGATGGAAAACAGGTTAATATTCCTGTACTTCTGGTTATTGCGATGGAGGGACGGAGAAGGCTAGGCCAGCTTGGCGTTGGTTGTCCAAGTTTAAGGTGGTAGGCTGGAATCTTAGGTAAATCCGGGATTCTAAGGCCGAGAGCTGATGACGAGTCGTCTTTTAGACGACGAAGTGGTTGATGCCATGCTTCCAAGAAAAGCTTCTAAGCTTCAGGTAACCAGGAACCGTACCCCAAACCGACACAGGTGGTTGGGTAGAGAATACCAAGGCGCTTGAGAGAACTCGGGTGAAGGAACTAGGCAAAATGGCACCGTAACTTCGGGAGAAGGTGCGCCGGTGAGGGTGAAGGACTTGCTCCGTAAGCTCATGCCGGTCGAAGATACCAGGCCGCTGCGACTGTTTATTAAAAACACAGCACTCTGCAAACACGAAAGTGGACGTATAGGGTGTGACGCCTGCCCGGTGCCGGAAGGTTAATTGATGGGGTTAGCTAACGCGAAGCTCTTGATCGAAGCCCCGGTAAACGGCGGCCGTAACTATAACGGTCCTAAGGTAGCGAAATTCCTTGTCGGGTAAGTTCCGACCTGCACGAATGGCGTAACGATGGCGGCGCTGTCTCCACCCGAGACTCAGTGAAATTGAAATCGCTGTGAAGATGCAGTGTATCCGCGGCTAGACGGAAAGACCCCGTGAACCTTTACTATAGCTTTGCACTGGACTTTGAATTTGCTTGTGTAGGATAGGTGGGAGGCTTTGAAGCGTGGACGCCAGTCTGCGTGGAGCCAACCTTGAAATACCACCCTGGCAACTTTGAGGTTCTAACTCAGGTCCGTTATCCGGATCGAGGACAGTGTATGGTGGGTAGTTTGACTGGGGCGGTCTCCTCCTAAAGAGTAACGGAGGAGTACGAAGGTGCGCTCAGACCGGTCGGAAATCGGTCGTAGAGTATAAAGGCAAAAGCGCGCTTGACTGCGAGACAGACACGTCGAGCAGGTACGAAAGTAGGTCTTAGTGATCCGGTGGTTCTGTATGGAAGGGCCATCGCTCAACGGATAAAAGGTACTCCGGGGATAACAGGCTGATACCGCCCAAGAGTTCATATCGACGGCGGTGTTTGGCACCTCGATGTCGGCTCATCACATCCTGGGGCTGAAGCCGGTCCCAAGGGTATGGCTGTTCGCCATTTAAAGTGGTACGCGAGCTGGGTTTAGAACGTCGTGAGACAGTTCGGTCCCTATCTGCCGTGGACGTTTGAGATTTGAGAGGGGCTGCTCCTAGTACGAGAGGACCGGAGTGGACGAACCTCTGGTGTTCCGGTTGTCACGCCAGTGGCATTGCCGGGTAGCTATGTTCGGAATAGATAACCGCTGAAAGCATCTAAGCGGGAAACTAGCCTCAAGATGAGATCTCACTGGAACCTTGAGTTCCCTGAAGGGCCGTCGAAGACTACGACGTTGATAGGTTGGGTGTGTAAGCGCTGTGAGGCGTTGAGCTAACCAATACTAATTGCCCGTGAGGCTTGACCATATAACACCCAAGCAATTTGACTACTCTAACGAGCATCAGATTGCGGTGTGTGAAGACGAGATGAACCGAAAGTTCGACGCTCACAAAACACCGA
>NZ_CVTX01000117.1:0-14046 GCF_900005715.1 Pseudomonas sp. 34 E 7 | reverse complement strand
TGCCGTTTGCGTTTGGCTTGGCCGGCATACCCCTGGCGGCGCTGGCCGGCGTGCTGTGCACCGCGCTGCTGCTGATGCAGCGCCAGGCCTTGCTCGGCGCCCTGCCGTGGGCCCGGCATTGGCTGATCAGCACCCTGCTGATGGGGCTGGCGGCGCTGCTGTTGTTTCGAATCGAAGGCGTGTGGCTGCAACTGGGCTTGAGCACCCTGGCAGGCGCGGTGGTGTTGCTGGGTATGGGGCTGTGGCTGAAGCCGTGGCGCAAGGCGTGAATGATCGTTCGGGAAGACTCAAATGAAACATCGCTGGATTCAAATGGATATCGCCAAAGGCATCGGTATCCTGGTTATCGTGTACGCCCACAGTTGGTTTGTCGCCAACTCGGTGGATTTGCTCTACCCGATCATTGCCTCGTTCGTGCTGCCGTTGTTCTTCTTTTTGTCCGGGGTGTTCTTCAAGCCCGAGCAGCCGTTCGTGGAGATGGCGGTGCGCAAGGCCGATGGCTTGCTCAAGCCGTTCTTCTTCACCATGTTGGCGTATGTGATCGTGCGCGCTGTGCTGCGCGGGCAGCCGTTGCTGCCGGACATCGGCGGCGTGTTTTACGCCTCGGTGGATACCATCCCGTGGCAGGCGTTGTGGTTTTTGCCGCACTTCTGGGTGGCGATCCTGTTCAGTTGGCTGATGCTGCGCCTGATCCAGCGCCTGAAGCTGCCGTTGCCGGGCGCTTGCCTGCTGGCCGGCGCGCAACTGTGGCTCGGGATCTGGATCCTGCCGTGGTTCTGGCAAGTGCCGGTCAGCGTCGGCGAGCAGACCTGGACAATGCCCGGCCTGCCCTTCAGCCTCGACGTCACACTGATCAGCAGCACCTACTTCATCTACGGCTACCTGCTGCGCGATTGGCTGCGCCGGCATGAGAGTTCGCTGTTGACCCTGCTGATTGCGGTGGCGCTGTTCGCCGCGGTGTTCCTCTACAGCCACGACACCATGGACCTGGCGCAGCGCCGCTACGACCACTGGTTGTGGACCAGCCTGCTGGCGGTGATCGGCGTGTACCTGTGCTGGGCGCTGGCGCGGGTGTTGATGGTGTCGACCCTGCTGACCCGGATGATGACCTACATCGGCCAATCCACCTTGATCGTGCTGATCTTCCACGGCGAGATCCAGCACAAGACCTTCGACCTGATGGAGCGTCTGGGCCTGCAACCGTTCCTGGCGGCGTGTGTGGGCTTTGTGGTGGCGGTTGTGGTGTCGTTGCTGATCGGGGAAGTGATCAAGCGCGTGGCATTCCTGCGGTTTTTCTACTTTCCGTTTCCGCTGCGTAAAGCGGCTAAACCTTAAGCAGGACTGATGTAGGAGCGAGCTTGCTCGCGAAAAACTCACAGGCACCGCGCTCATTCAGAAAGCACGCGTTATCGTTGACGTTTTTCGCGAGCAAGCTCGCTCCTACAGACGGCGGTGTATGCTCAGTCGTCCAGCTGTTGCGGCGCGGGCTTGCTGCCCGGCTTGGCCGGTTTCGCGCCCTTCGCTGGCGCGGGTTCGACCGGTGCAGGTTCCGGTGCGGCAGCCGCTTCTTTTTCGGCCATCGGCATCTGGTCGATGGTACTGAAAAACTCTTTCAGATCGAGCGTATCCGGTGGCACGTTCTTCTCGAGTTTCTTGTCCCCGTCCTTGCCCACCAGGATCACCTTGGTGCCGCTGCCAACCCCAAGCTTGAGTGCGCGGATCAGTGCATTGGTCTCAGGCGGTGTGAGCTTTTTGCTGTCCTTGGGGTCCTTGGCGAACTTCTCGCCTTCGGCGCCGATGCTGCCGAACTTCACGGTGTACAGCACCATGCTGCGTTCTTCGAAGGACTGCCTGGTGGCAGGCTCTTTCAGTTGTTTCTCGAGCGTGGCCAACGTCGGGTTACCGGCATCGAGTTCCACCACGACCAGAGGGCGGGTTTTGCCCAGCTCCAGCTTGAGCGGATTATCATCGGCAGCCAACAACGGCCCCGTAAAAGCCATCAAGGTAGCCAGGGTCAGCGACCGGATGAGCATGCGCACCTCCTTTGAATTCCATGCAGGGTTCTTGAGTTTCATGTCTGCGACAGTCAAATTCAAGGATGATTCCTACGCCACGTTGAGAAGCATAGGTCAGGGCGTACGCTACGCAAGGGTTTGCAGGGCGGTGAGGTGATTGTTTCCTCTGATTACGAGACCTTCCAATCCGGCCAATGCCGGGCGAATACAGGCGCCACAAGCGGGTCGGCGTCCACCCGTTCCAGGGTATGGGCAAAACCTGGGGCCAGATTGTGCAGCGCTTCACGCGCCTCATCCCAGCGCGACACCGCCGCCGCCATGATGCCCAACGCGTTGGGGACGTTGTCGGGGGTAAACAACTGGTCGGCAAACTGATCGGCGAACACCACCCAGGCTTGATGCAGATAGCGCCGCGTGCCGGTGGTCAGTTGCGCTTGCAGGGCCTGATCCACGTTGCCCAGCCAGCGTTGCGGGTAGTCGATGATGCCGATGGCCGAATAGCAATTGGCGGCGATATACAACAGGCCGCGCAGAATCTGCGCGCGGTTGCCGACCAGCAGGTCGGCCTTGGGATACTCGAGGCCCAGGTGGATCAGGATGGCGGCGCTTTCGGTCAGCACCTGCCCATCGGGGGTGACCAGGGTGGGGATCTGTTTCAGGGGATTGATGCGCGCAAGGGCTTCGCTGCCCTCGCTGTCCTGCCAGGAACTGGCCTCCACGCGATGCCACGGCACGGCGCAGCGTTGCAGGGCGATTTCGATCATGCAGGAACCGGACTCGTCGGTGCCATAGAGTGTGTACATGGACGTTTCTCCTGAGTAACGGGTGTTGCGGCGATCCGCCTAGAACAGGCCCATCTGACCACCCACCAGAGTGCCAAAATCATCGTTCACGAACGGCAGGATCGCGTCCGCCACGGGCTGCAATTGCCGGGTCACGTAATGATCGTAGTCGATCGGCGCTTGCCGCACTTCCAAAGGCTCGGGGCCGTTGACGCTGATCACATAGCTGATCCAGCCGCCGCGCTGGTACTGGCGCGGGCGCCCGAGGCGGTCGTTGTATTCATCGGCCAGGCGGGCGGCGCGCACGTGGGGCGGGACGTTGCGTTCGTAGTCATGCAGCGCTCGGCGCAGACGCTTGCGGTAGATCAGCAGGTCGTCGAGCTCGCCGCTCAAGGTGCGACGTACATACTCGCGGACATACTCCTGATGGGGCTGGCGATGGAAGATGCGCCGGTAGAGCTCCTGCTGGAATTGCCGCGCCAGGGGCGACCAGTCACTGCGCACGGTCTCCAGCCCTTTGTAAACCATCTCTTCGCTGCCATCGCCGCGTACTACCAGGCCGGCGTAGCGCTTCTTGCTGCCCTCCTCCGCGCCGCGAATGGTCGGCATCAGGAAGCGGCTGAAATGGGTTTCGTATTGCAGCTCGAGGGCGCTTTGCAGGCCGTACTCGGTGTGCAGATGGCTGCGCCACCAGTCGTTGACGTGCTGCACCAGCGCCTGGCCGATACGACTGGCGTCCTCGTTGGAATGGGCGCTGCCAAGCCAGACGAAGGTGGAATCGGTG
The DNA here is from genome assembly GCF_900005715.1 of Pseudomonas sp. 34 E 7. NCBI lineage: Bacteria > Pseudomonadati > Pseudomonadota > Gammaproteobacteria > Pseudomonadales > Pseudomonadaceae > Pseudomonas > Pseudomonas sp. 34 E 7. The sequence continues at coordinate 10,465 of NZ_CVTX01000117.1, read as the reverse complement.
TCGCCGTAGATCACCTCATAGCCCTGGGCCTCAACCAATTCCCGCGTCTGGCGCATGATCTGGTGCCCGCGCATGGTGATCGACGACGCCAGCCGCGTATCGAAGAACCGGCAGCCGCTGGAACCGAGCACCCCGTAGAAGGCATTCATGATGATCTTCAGGGCCTGGGACAACGGTGCATTGTGTTCGCGCTTGGCCACTTCGCGGCCTTCGGAAACCCGCGTGACGATGGCCGGCAGGCAATGCCGGGTGCGGGAAAAACGCGCACCGCGAAAGCCTTCCACCGAGTCGCTGTCGTCGGGATGCCTGAGGCCTTCGATCAAGCCCACCGGGTCGATCAGGAAACTGCGGATGATCGACGGGTAGAGGCTTTTGTAGTCCAGCACCAGCACCGACTCGTAGAGGCCCGGGCGTGAATCCATGACAAAGCCGCCGGGACTGGCCTGGGGCGGCTTGTCGCCGAGGTTCGGTGCGACGAAGCCCTGGCGGTGCATCAACGGCATGTAGAGGTGGGTAAACGCCGCGACGGAACCGCCATTGCGGTCGGCGGGCAGGCCGGTGACGCTGGCGCGTTCGAGCAGGAACTCGAGCAGGCCGGTCTTCTCGAAAATCCGCGTGACCAACTCGCAGTCCTTGAGGTTGTAGCGCGCCAGGGCAGGCTTGTCCTCGGCGAACATGCGGTTGATTTCGTCCATGCGCTGGTAAGGCGTGGAGATGTCCTTGCCTTCGCCGAGCAGGGTTTGCGCGACGTTCTCCAGGCTGAACGACTCGAAGCTCCAGGTGGCCGAGCGCAGGGCTTCGATGCCGTCGATGATCAGCCTGCCTGCGGCCGCGGCGAAGTAGTGATTGCGGCTGCCGTGTTCGCGCCAGGTCATGGCTTCACCGCCGCGCCCGAGCAGCAGCGGCACGTTCAGGCGCTGGGCATGTTCGTGCAGTACGCGCAGGTCGAATTGCACCACGTTCCAGCCGATGATCGCATCCGGATCATGGGTGGCCAGCCATTGGTTGAGACGTTCGAGCAGTTGGGCGCGGGTGTCGCAATAGTCGAGCTTGAAATCCACCGTGTCGTGCTTGTTGGGCGGACCGAGCATGTACACCTGGCGCTCGCCGCAGCCTTCGAGGGCGATGGAATAGAGATCGCCCTGGGCGGTGGTTTCGATGTCCAGGGACACCAGCTTCAACGGCGGACGGTAGTCGGGAGCGGGCTTCATCTGCGCGTCGAGCAGGGTGCCGTCCGCATCCGCAGTGCCGCCGAACCACACCGGGGCGGTGATAAAGCGTTCCATCATGTAGCGCTCGGGCGGCCGCACGTCGCCTTCATAGACATCGACCCCGGCGCTGCGCAGGCGCTTTTCGATGTCCATCAGTTGGCGGTGCTGCCGGGCGTAGAGACCCAGGACCGGTCGATGATGGAAATCGCACAACTGCAAAGCGCGCAACTCAATGTCGCGCTCGTCCTTGAGCAGCCAGCCCAGCGGCTTGCGATGGATCTCGGGGATGAACATCACCGAGGTCTGCATGGGTAGGCGAATGCACCGAGGCCCCTGGTCGGTCGCCAGCCAGAAGCTGACCTGCGTACCCGCCGGAGTGTCGCGCCAATGCCGGGTCAGGACAAAACCCTGCTGTAAATCCACCGTACCGCACCTCGGCAATTGCTTTCAGGGCGTGATTCTACTCGGCATCCGGTCAAGGCGGCAGGTTAACTGTCATCTCACAAATCTGTTGCGGAATATGAATAACAATTACTATCATTCGCGCCGGAGTCGTATTCGCGCAGTGAGGAAGCGCACCGTGTTGCCCCCTTCCTCATCATTGACGGTTCACCGTCCGGATTGACCATGCCTCTGTGTAGCCGCCTCGCTGTGCCCTTTCGCCCTACCGTGCTTGCCCTTTGCTGCGCCCTTAGCGCTGCCGCGCAGGCCGATACGAGCAACACCCTGCAACTGGACGCCACGCGCATCGATGCCCAGGCCCCCGCGCCCGAGGCGTTGCCTGCGGTGTACGCCGGTGGGCAGGTTGCCCGTGGCGGGCAACTGGGCGTGCTGGGCAATCAGGACATCATGGACGTGCCGTTCAGCATGGCCTCCTACACCGAGCAATTGATTCGCGACCAGCAGGCGGAAACGGTCGGCGATGTGCTGCTCAATGACGCGTCCGTGCGCCAGGCGTCAGGGTATGCGAACCAGGCCCAGACTTTCATGATTCGCGGTTTGCCGTTGAATGGCGACGATATTTCCTATAACGGTTTGTACGGCATCCTGCCACGCCAGATTATGTCCACTGACGCGCTGGAACGTGTGGAAGTGTTCAAGGGCCCCAACGCGTTCATCAATGGCGTGACGCCGGGCGGCTCGGGGATCGGCGGCGGTGTGAACCTGCAACCCAAGCGCGCCGGTGACGTGCCGCTGCGCCGCTTCAGCACGGACATCAGCAGCGATGGCCGGGTGGGCGAGCATCTGGATATCGGGCAGCGCTTTGGTGAAGACCACCGTTTTGGCGCGCGGGTCAACCTGTCACAGCGCGAAGGCGACACCGGTATTGACGACGAAAACCAGCGCTCGAAACTTTTCGCGGCCGGCCTCGATTACCGTGGCGATGCACTGCGCCTGTCGGGTGATTTCGTGTATCAGAAGCAGCGTATCAATGGCGGACGCAACTCCGTGTTCCTGGGCAGCGCGACCCGCGTCCCGGATGCGCCTTCGGCGGATACCAACTATGCGCCCCGCTGGAGCAGCACCAACCTGGAGGACACCCTGGGCATGCTGCGCGCCGAATACGACCTGAATGAAAACTGGACCGCTTACGCCGCAGGCGGTGCCAAACACAGCCGGGAAATGGGCCGGTATTCCTCGATTACCCTGACCGATAACCTCGGCAATGCCACCTCCAGCCGCTCGACCATTGCCCACGAAGAAGACAACGCCAGCCTGATGGCCGGCTTGAACGGCAAGTTCCAGACCGGCGCCGTCAGCCACCGACTCAACGTCGGCCTGGCCGGCATCTGGACCCAGGCGCGCAACGCCTATGTGTTCAACGGTTCACCGGCGGCAACCAACCTCTACAACCCTGTGACCGGCGCCCCACCCACGCTCAACACGCCGCGCAATACCCCCGGCACCGACTTCAGCGACCCGACCATCACCGCCAAGACGTTCGTGCGCAGCGCTGCAGTGTCCGACACACTTGGTTTGTTCGATGACCGTCTGTTGGTGACATTGGGTGCACGCCGCCAGCAAATGGTGGTGCAAGGCTACAACTACATGAGCGGCACACGCACGGCCAACTACGACGAATCGATCACCACGCCGGTCTACGGCATTGTGTTCAAGCCGTGGGAGCACGTGTCGCTATACGCCAACCGCATCGAAGGCCTGGCCCAGGGCCCCACCTCGCCGCTCAAATCCGGTGACCGGACGATCATCGGTGGCGGGCAAGCCTATGCACCGGCGCGCTCCAAGCAGATCGAAGCGGGCGTCAAGGTCGACATGGGCACCTATGGCGCCACCCTCGGCGTGTACCGTATCGAGCAGCCAGGTGCGGGTTATGCGCAAGTCATCGATGCAACTACGGCGCGCTATGTGCGCGAAGGCCAGCAGATCAACAAAGGCGTCGAACTGAACGTGTTCGGCGAACCGGTAAGTGGCCTGCGCTTGCTTGGGGGGGTGACGCTGATGAAGACCGAACTCAAGGGCACCCTCAACGGTGCCAACGACGGCAACCGCGCCATCGGCGTCCCTTCGTTCCAGCTCAACGCCGGTGTGGATTGGGACGTGCCCGGCCTGCAAGGCGTGACCCTCAATGGGCGCATGCTGCGCACGGGCGGCCAGTATGCCGACGCGGCGAACAACCTGAGCCTGCCCGCGTGGAACCGTTTCGACCTGGGTGCGCGCTACACCTTCGCGCTGGCTCAACGTGAGGTAACACTGGGCGCTACGATGGAGAACGTCGCCAACGAGAAATACTGGGAATCGGCCCAAGGTGGCTTCCTGAGCCAGGGCGACCCGCGGGTAGCAAAATTGTCGGCGACGATTGATTTCTAACAACACGGCGGTTGACGATGGGCATCAGCGTTGATGCCCGTTCGCGTCAGGCGCGCCTGGCGCTGTTCAGATAGTTTTCGATGTTACCCATTTGCTCATCCCAGCCCCGGGAGTTCATCTTGAACGCTTTCTGGCGTCGAGCCTGGGGGACGTTGTCGAAACCCGATTCCACCACCCGCAGCAGAATGCCCGGGGCGCGATCCTCAAGGGTGAATTCCACCAGCGTCGGTTCCTCCTTGTCGTAGTCGATATCTTTATCTACCGCAAAGGGATGCCACCAGAAAGAAAACAGCGTTTGCGGCAGGATGCGTTCGATCCTGGCCTTCCACACCACATGTTCGTAGCCTGGGTAGGTGATCTGCGCTTCAAGGGTTTCGCCGGTCACAAAGGTTTTTCCCTTGAGGGCAATACCGAACCAATCACCAAATCGCTCAGCATGGGTGAGCGCTTCCCACACCTGTTTACGTGATGCGTTGAGCAGGACTTTTCGTTCGATCCGATCCAATACGTGCATAAGTCACCTCCTCCATTGAACACTAGGCGACATCGACCAATGCGCAACTTTTGGTTATGCGCGATGATGATGTCCCCATCCTTGACCTGGTCATAGGTTATGACTGAACGCTTGAAAGGAAGTTGCTTTTGCAAAGGTGTGGGCTACCAGGTGGACCGCCTGGACATGCCCATCAGTCACTGCCACTGCAACAGTTGTCGCAAGGCGCACGCGGTCGCGTTTGTCGCCACGGCCGGCGTGATGCGCGAACACTTTCGCTGGACTCACGGTGAAGAATTGCTGTCGTCGTTCGAGTCATCACCGGGCAAGCAGCGCCATTTCTGCTCGCGCTGCGGCTCCCATCTGATCGCCGAACGCGCGCACCAACCCCACATAATCGTGCGGGTGGCGACGCTGGACGATGATCCGGGCATCAGGCCCACCGCCCATATCTGGACAAGCCATGATGTGCCCTGGCTTGTTGATGACGGCGTAGAGCGCTGGGGCGAATGGAAAGTCTGAGTCAGACGCGCGGGTCGCCAGGCGCTTTGGCCGGCGTCGCATATTGCGGCTTCAAATGACCCTCCTGGTCGAGCAGCCAGGCATCCATGATCTGCCGCACCACCGGGCCCGCTACTCGGCCACCGGCCTCACCGTTTTCGATCATCACTGAGATCACGATCTTAGGATGTTCGGCTGGCGCGAAGCCGACAAACAAGGCGTTATCGCGATGACGCTCCAGCGTCTTGTTGCGGTTGTAACGCTCGCCCTGCTTGATCGCCACCACTTGCGCGGTGCCGCTTTTGCCGGCGATTCGGTATTGGGCACCTTGCGCGGCCGCGCGGGCGATACCGCGTGGGTCGTGCATGACCAGTTGCATGCCGTGGTTGACCTGTTCCCAGTCACGCGGGTCCTTGAGGACTACGTTGGGCATCGGGTTCTCATCCACCGGTGGCACGCCGTTGATGGTCTTGGCCAGGTGCGGCCGGTTCCATACGCCTTTGTTGGCGATCAGCGCAGTCGCCTGGGCCAGCTGCAGCGGGGTGACCTGCATATAACCCTGGCCGATGCCCAGGATCACGGTTTCGCCGGGGAACCAGGGCTGGCGGCGTGTGGCGCGTTTCCAGGCCTGGGAAGGCATCAGCCCGGCGGACTCTTCGAACATGTCCAGGGACACCTTCTGACCCAGGCCGAATTCGGCCAGGTAATCATGCAGGCGATCGATGCCGAGTTTGTGGGCCAGGTCATAGAAGTAGGTGTCATTGGAGCGCATGATGGCGGCGTCCATATCTACCCAGCCGTCGCCGCTGTGGTTCCAGTTGCGGTATTTGTGATCGAAGTCCGGCAGCTGGTAGTACCCTGGATCGAACACGCGGGTTTGTGGTGTGACCACACCGCTGTCGAGACCTGCGATGGCCACTTCGGGCTTGATGGTCGAGCCTGGCGCATACAGCCCGCGCAGCACGCGGTTGAACAGCGGGCGGTCGATGGAATCATGCAGCGCGGCATATTCCTTGAAGCTGATGCCGGTGACGAACAGGTTCGGGTCGAAACTCGGCTTGCTGACCATGGCCAGCACCTCACCGGTTTGCGGGTCCAGGGCAACCACCGAACCACGACGATCACCCAGGGCCTCTTCGGCGGCTTCCTGGAGCTTGACGTCGAGACTCAAGACAATGTTTTTACCGGGGATAGGGTCCGTGTGCTTGAGCACCCGCAACACCCGCCCCTGAGCGTTGGTTTCGACTTCTTCATAACCGACATGACCATGCAGTTCCGATTCGTAGAAGCGTTCGATGCCGGTTTTGCCGATCGATTGGGTGCCGCGGTATTCCACTGAATCGAGGGCTTTGGACTCTTTCTCGTTGATTCTTCCGACATAGCCAATGGAGTGAGCGAAGTGTGCACCCAATGGGTAGTGGCGAACGAACTGGGGCTCAACGTCTACACCCGGTAGGCGGAACTCGTTGACGGCCAGGACGGCGATCTGCTCTTCGGTCAGCTCGTAGAACAGCGTGACGGGAACAAACGGATGGCGGGCCTGTTTGAGCGCTTTGTCGAACACAGCGCGATCTTCGGCGGGCAGGTGTAACAAGCTGACGATCGCGTCCAACTCACCCTTGAGGTCGGTGGTGCGCTCGCGGGTGATGGTCAGGTTGTAGCTGGGCCGGTTGTCGGCCAGGACCACGCCGTTGCGGTCATAGATCAAGCCGCGCGTGGGGGTGATGGGCAGCACGTGGACGCGGTTGTTTTCGGAAATGGTGGAGTGATAGTCGTATTGCACGACCTGCAGGAAGTACATCCGGCCCACCAGTGCGCAGGTGATACCGATCACCAGGAGTGCGCAGGCAAGCAAACGTTTGTTGACCAGACGGTGTTCTTTTTCGTGGTCCTTGATGGGTATCGGTTCAGGCATTTCTACAGCATCTCGTTGAAAAAGGTCGACGCCGCATCCTGCGGATAAAGATCAATCCTTGTGAAAATGTGCTGCACCATACCAAAAATGCAGAAACACTTTGTATCGATTTGCCTCAACGGAGGGTTATTTCATCCAGGAAAGCGAAGGTGCGGTAGTAAGCGAGCGATGGGGCGGCGGCTGAAGAGTTGCTTTTCGAGCGCCCAAAACAAAACCCCTGTTTGCGTTAGCAAACAGGGGTTTTGGAATTTAATCTTGACGATGACCTACTCTCACATGGGGAAACCCCACACTACCATCGGCGATGCATCGTTTCACTACTGAGTTCGGGATGGGATCAGGTGGTTCCAATGCTCTATGGTCGTCAAGAAATTCGGGTACTGAGTCGTGACCACATGGCCTCGCTTCAGCAAATTGGGTATGTGATAGCTGTCGGTGTTTTGTGAGCGTCGAACTTTCGGTTCATCTCGTCTTCACACACCGCAATCTGATGCTCGTTAGAGTAGTCAAATTGCTTGGGTGTTATATGGTCAAGCCTCACGGGCAATTAGTATTGGTTAGCTCAACGCCTCACAGCGCTTACACACCCAACCTATCAACGTCGTAGTCTTCGACGGCCCTTCAGGGAACTCAAGGTTCCAGTGAGATCTCATCTTGAGGCTAGTTTCCCGCTTAGATGCTTTCAGCGGTTATCTATTCCGAACATAGCTACCCGGCAATGCCACTGGCGTGACAACCGGAACACCAGAGGTTCGTCCACTCCGGTCCTCTCGTACTAGGAGCAGCCCCTCTCAAATCTCAAACGTCCACGGCAGATAGGGACCGAACTGTCTCACGACGTTCTAAACCCAGCTCGCGTACCACTTTAAATGGCGAACAGCCATACCCTTGGGACCGGCTTCAGCCCCAGGATGTGATGAGCCGACATCGAGGTGCCAAACACCGCCGTCGATATGAACTCTTGGGCGGTATCAGCCTGTTATCCCCGGAGTACCTTTTATCCGTTGAGCGATGGCCCTTCCATACAGAACCACCGGATCACTAAGACCTACTTTCGTACCTGCTCGACGTGTCTGTCTCGCAGTCAAGCGCGCTTTTGCCTTTATACTCTACGACCGATTTCCGACCGGTCTGAGCGCACCTTCGTACTCCTCCGTTACTCTTTAGGAGGAGACCGCCCCAGTCAAACTACCCACCATACACTGTCCTCGATCCGGATAACGGACCTGAGTTAGAACCTCAAAGTTGCCAGGGTGGTATTTCAAGGTTGGCTCCACGCAGACTGGCGTCCACGCTTCAAAGCCTCCCACCTATCCTACACAAGCAAATTCAAAGTCCAGTGCAAAGCTATAGTAAAGGTTCACGGGGTCTTTCCGTCTAGCCGCGGATACACTGCATCTTCACAGCGATTTCAATTTCACTGAGTCTCGGGTGGAGACAGCGCCGCCATCGTTACGCCATTCGTGCAGGTCGGAACTTACCCGACAAGGAATTTCGCTACCTTAGGACCGTTATAGTTACGGCCGCCGTTTACCGGGGCTTCGATCAAGAGCTTCGCGTTAGCTAACCCCATCAATTAACCTTCCGGCACCGGGCAGGCGTCACACCCTATACGTCCACTTTCGTGTTTGCAGAGTGCTGTGTTTTTAATAAACAGTCGCAGCGGCCTGGTATCTTCGACCGGCATGAGCTTACGGAGCAAGTCCTTCACCCTCACCGGCGCACCTTCTCCCGAAGTTACGGTGCCATTTTGCCTAGTTCCTTCACCCGAGTTCTCTCAAGCGCCTTGGTATTCTCTACCCAACCACCTGTGTCGGTTTGGGGTACGGTTCCTGGTTACCTGAAGCTTAGAAGCTTTTCTTGGAAGCATGGCATCAACCACTTCGTCGTCTAAAAGACGACTCGTCATCAGCTCTCGGCCTTAGAATCCCGGATTTACCTAAGATTCCAGCCTACCACCTTAAACTTGGACAACCAACGCCAAGCTGGCCTAGCCTTCTCCGTCCCTCCATCGCAATAACCAGAAGTACAGGAATATTAACCTGTTTTCCATCGACTACGCTTTTCAGCCTCGCCTTAGGGACCGACTAACCCTGCGTCGATTAACGTTGCGCAGGAAACCTTGGTCTTTCGGCGTGGGTGTTTTTCACACCCATTGTCGTTACTCATGTCAGCATTCGCACTTCTGATACCTCCAGCAAGCTTCTCAACTCACCTTCACAGGCTTACAGAACGCTCCTCTACCGCATCACTTACGTGATACCCGTAGCTTCGGTGTATGGTTTGAGCCCCGTTACATCTTCCGCGCAGGCCGACTCGACTAGTGAGCTATTACGCTTTCTTTAAAGGGTGGCTGCTTCTAAGCCAACCTCCTAGCTGTCTAAGCCTTCCCACATCGTTTCCCACTTAACCATAACTTTGGGACCTTAGCTGACGGTCTGGGTTGTTTCCCTTTTCACGACGGACGTTAGCACCCGCCGTGTGTCTCCCATGCTCGGCACTTGTAGGTATTCGGAGTTTGCATCGGTTTGGTAAGTCGGGATGACCCCCTAGCCGAAACAGTGCTCTACCCCCTACAGTGATACATGAGGCGCTACCTAAATAGCTTTCGAGGAGAACCAGCTATCTCCGAGCTTGATTAGCCTTTCACTCCGATCCACAGGTCATCCGCTAACTTTTCAACGGTAGTCGGTTCGGTCCTCCAGTTAGTGTTACCCAACCTTCAACCTGCCCATGGATAGATCGCCCGGTTTCGGGTCTATTCCCAGCGACTAGACGCCCTATTAAGACTCGCTTTCGCTACGCCTCCCCTATTCGGTTAAGCTCGCCACTGAAAATAAGTCGCTGACCCATTATACAAAAGGTACGCAGTCACCCAACAAAGTGGGCTCCCACTGCTTGTACGCATACGGTTTCAGGATCTATTTCACTCCCCTCTCCGGGGTTCTTTTCGCCTTTCCCTCACGGTACTAGTTCACTATCGGTCAGTCAGTAGTATTTAGCCTTGGAGGATGGTCCCCCCATATTCAGACAAAGTTTCTCGTGCTCCGTCCTACTCGATTTCATGACTAAGAGATTTTCGCGTACAGGGCTATCACCCACTATGGCCGCACTTTCCAGAGCGTTCCGCTAATCTCAAAGCCACTTAAGGGCTAGTCCCCGTTCGCTCGCCACTACTAAGGGAATCTCGGTTGATTTCTTTTCCTCAGGGTACTTAGATGTTTCAGTTCCCCTGGTTCGCCTCTTACGCCTATGTATTCAGCGTAAGATAACCATCTTATGATGGCTGGGTTCCCCCATTCAGACATCTCCGGATCAAAGTCTGTTTGCCGACTCCCCGAAGCTTTTCGCAGGCTACCACGTCTTTCATCGCCTCTGACTGCCAAGGCATCCACCGTATGCGCTTCTTCACTTGACCATATAACCCCAAGCAATCTGGTTATACTGTGAAGACAACATTCGCCGAAAATTCGAATTTCTCAATTAAGAGAACTCACAAATTTTACCTTAGCCTGA
>NZ_CVTX01000118.1:515-6966 GCF_900005715.1 Pseudomonas sp. 34 E 7 | reverse complement strand
GGCACCGACGTGGCCATGCACGCCGCCGGCATCACCCTGATGCGCGGCGACCCGCGCCTGGTGCCGGCGGCCCTGGAGATCAGCCGCAAGACTTACGCAAAAATTCGCCAGAACCTGTTCTGGGCCTTTGTGTATAACCTGATCGGCATCCCGCTGGCGGCCTTCGGCCTGCTCAACCCGGTGCTGGCAGGCGCGGCGATGGCGTTGTCCAGCGTCAGTGTGGTGAGCAATGCGCTGCTGCTGAAAACCTGGAAACCCAAGGACCTGGAGGATCAACGCCCATGAATATCGGCCAAGCCGCCCGCCAAAGCGGGCTGAGCGCAAAGATGATTCGCTACTACGAATCCATCGGCCTGCTCAAGGCCGCTCATCGCACCGAGAGTGGTTATCGCCTCTTCAGTGCCGACGACCTGCACACCCTGGCGTTTATCAAACGCTCGCGGGACCTGGGGTTTTCACTGGAAGAAGTCGGCAAGCTGCTGACCTTGTGGCAGGACCGCCAGCGCGCCAGCGCCGACGTGAAAGCCCTGGCGCGCCAGCATGTCGAGGCGTTGAATCAGAAGATTCGCGAGTTTGAGCAACTGCGCGATACGTTGCAGGACCTGGTGGAACACTGCCAGGGCGACCACCGGCCGGATTGTCCGATTCTCAAGGAGTTGGCGTCAGGCAAGTGCTGCGCCTGACTGGTTGCAAATAAATCCAATGCGGGAGGGGGCTGCCCCTAATACCAATCTGTAGGAGCGAGCTTGCTCGCGAAAAACGTCAACGATAACGCGTGCTTTCTGAATGAACGCGGTGCCTGTGAGTTTTTCGCGAGCAAGCTCGCTCCTACAATCCGCCATCGGGGGCAAGCCCCCTCCCACACGTTGATCTTCGTCTACCTGAAGTTCACTGCATCCAGGGAGGCGGCGGTTCTTCTGCCGTCTTGGTCGATGGCGCATCGTCCGCTGCACGAATCGCTTGCTTGCGCTCTTCGTCCAGCCGCGCCGCTTCGATCTCGCGGATCACACCGCCCACGTCCGCCAGTTCTTCCGGCTCGTCGAACTCACCGGTCAGGATACTGGCTGGGTGCAAGGTGCCGGCTTCGTACAACGCCCACATTTCCTTGGCGTACTTGGTCTTCTTCAGCTCCGGGGCAAAGCGCCCGAAGTAGGAAGCCATGTTGCCCACGTCCCGCTCCAGCATGTTGAACGCGTGGTTGTTGCCCGCCGCATCCACTGCCTGGGGCAGGTCGATGATCACAGGGCCGGTCGGCGTGAGCAGTACGTTGAACTCGGACAGGTCACCGTGCACCAGCCCGGTACACAGCATCAGCACGATCTGGGAAATCAGGAAGGCGTGGTATTCGCGCGCCTGGTCCGGCTCCAGCGTCACGTCGTTCAGACGCGGCGCCGCATCGCCGTACTCGTCGGCCACCAGCTCCATCAACAGCACGCCCTCAAGAAAGTCGTACGGCTTGGGCACGCGAACGCCCGCCCCGGCCAGGCGGAACAACGCCGCCACTTCGGCGTTCTGCCAGGCATCTTCGGTTTCTTTCTTGCCGAACTTGGAGCCCTTGGCCATGGCCCGGGCCTGACGGCTGTTACGGACCTTGCGGCCTTCCTGGTATTCGGACGCCTGACGAAAACTTCGTTTATTCGCCTCCTTGTAAACCTTGGCGCAACGCAATTCGTTGCCGCAGCGCACCACATAAACAGCTGCTTCTTTACCACTCATGAGTGGGCGCAGCACTTCGTCGACCAGACCGTCTTCGATCAGGGGTTCAATGCGTTTAGGAGTCTTCATCAGCTTTTATTGTGGGTCCTGTATTACCAAACACGCGTGTGGCACTCGTTATACGGCAATCCACTCGTTGGAGGGAGAGGCTACCGCAATTTCCTGTAGGAGCGAGCTTGCTCGCGAAGAACTCAAAGGCAACGCGTTTATCCAGGATGCACGCGTTATCCATGACATCTTTCGCGAGCACGCTCGCTCCTGCAAGGGGGATTCGTCAAGCCTCGTTCATCGTTCAATGATCGCCGTCACGCCCTGCCCCCCCGCCGCGCAGATCGAAATCAAGCCACGGCCCTTGCCCGCCGCATCCAGCAACTTGGCCAGGTTGGCGACAATGCGCCCACCGGTCGCGGCAAACGGATGCCCGGCGGCCAGTGAACTGCCCTTGACGTTGAGACGGCTGCGGTCGATGGCGCCCAACGGCGCCTCCAGGCCCAGGCGCGTTTTGCAGTAATCGGCGTCTTCCCAGGCCTTGAGCGTGCACAACACTTGGGCAGCGAACGCTTCGTGGATCTCGTAGTAATCGAAGTCCTGCAGCGTCAGGCCATTCCTCGCCAACAGACGCGGTACGGCGTACACCGGCGCCATCAGCAGGCCTTCTGCACCATTGACGAAATCCACCGCCGCCGCTTCGCCGTCGCGCAGGTACGCGAGGATCGGCAAACCGCGCTCCCTGGCCCAAGCCTCGCTGCCCAGCAGCAGCAGCGAGGCGCCGTCGGTCAGCGGCGTGGAGTTGCCGGCGGTGAGCGTGCCTTTTTCACTGCGTTCGAACGCGGGCTTGAGCGCAGCAAGTTTTTCCAGGCTCAGGTCAGGGCGCAGGTTGTTGTCGCGGGTAAGGCCCAGAAACGGCGTGAGCAAATCGTTGTGCCAGCCTTCGGCGTAGGCGGCGGCCATGTTCCGGTGGCTCTCAAGGGCAAGCTGGTCCTGCTCGGCGCGGGGGATCTGCCAGGTCTGCGCCATCAGCTCGCAATGCTGGCCCATGGACAACCCGGTGCGCGGTTCACCGTTGCGCGGCAGCTGCGGCTTGAGGTGATGCGGACGAAGTTGTAACAGGACTTTAAGCTTATCCGCCATGGACTTGCTGCGGTTGGCTTGCAGCAACAGCTTGCGCAAGCCTTCATTGACCCCAATCGGCGCATCGGAGGTGGTGTCCACCCCACCGGCAATGCCGCATTCGATCTGGCCCAGGGCAATCTTGTTGGCCACCAGCAAGGCGGCCTCCAGCCCGGTGCCGCAGGCTTGCTGCACATCGTAGGCCGGGGTTTGCGGCGACAGGCGCGAGCCGAGCACGCATTCGCGGGTGAGATTGAAGTCGCGGGAATGCTTGAGCACCGCGCCGGCCGCCACCTCGCCGATGCGCAGGCCGTGCAGGTTGAAACGTTCGATCAGGCCCTCCAGGGCGGCGGTGAGCATTGCCTGGTTACTGGCCGTGGCGTAGGGGCCATTGGAGCGGGCGAAGGGAATGCGATTACCGCCAATGATCGCCACACGGCGCAATTGAGTCATGGAAAGCTCCCTCTGTCTGTTATGGGCTTGATCACTGAGCCTAGTCGAACGACTGCTACCCTGGGATGGTCAACCCTTTGAACCCCAGTCTTCGGAGAGCGTTCCATGTCTGACCGTTATATCGACTTCGCCAACTCCAGCCTCGGCCATCGCCTGGTCGCCGCCCTTGGCCTGCCGTCACCGGTACGCCTGGAACGCTGGCAAGCCGGGCGCCTGCGCCCGGTGGAAGGTGCACTGCTGCTGGGCGGCGGCGCGCTGGCGAATAAAGTCCTGCCGTTTGCCAACAAACTCACCGATGCGTTGTACAGCTATGGCGCCCAAACGCTGGACGCGCCGGCGTGGATTCCCGGGCACGGTGCCAAACTCAAGGCCGTGGTGTTCGACGCCAGTGACTTGCAACACACCGACCAACTCAAGCAGCTGCGCGAATTCTTCCAGCCATTGCTGAAAAACCTCGCCCCCAGCGCACACCTGGTGATTCTTGGCCGCGCGCCGGAAAGCCTCGGCGATCCGTTCGCTGCCAGCGCCCAGCGCGCCCTGGAGGGGTTCAGCCGCTCCCTGGCCAAGGAACTGCGCAGCGGCGGTGTGTTGCAGTTGCTGTACGTGGGCGAGGGTGCCGAAGACCAGTTGGAAGGCGCGTTGCGGTTTTTCCTGTCACCCAAGAGCGCCTATATCTCAGGGCAAGTGATTCGCCTGGAGGCCTGCGCCACGCCGGTCGAGGATTGGACGCGCCCGCTGGCCGGGCGCAAGGCGCTGGTGACCGGCGCTGCCCGGGGTATCGGCGCCTCCATCGCCGAGACCTTGGTGCGCGATGGCGCCGAGGTGATCCTGTTGGATGTGCCCCAAGCCAGGGCCGACCTTGACGCCCTGGCCGCACGCTTGAACGCGCGCACCCTCACGCTGGATATCTGCGCCGAGGACGCCGCCGCGCAGTTGATCGAACACTTGCCCGACGGCCTCGATATCCTGGTGCACAACGCCGGTATCACCCGCGACAAGACCCTGGCCAACATGACCCCGGAATACTGGGACGCCGTGCTGGCGGTCAATCTCAATGCGCCGCAGGTGCTGACCCAGGCACTGCTCGACAGCGGCACCCTGCACGACAACGCCCGCGTGGTGCTGCTGGCCTCCATCAGCGGCATCGCCGGCAATCGCGGGCAGGCCAACTATGCCGCGAGCAAGGCCGGGCTGATCGGCTTGGCCCAGGCATGGGCACCGCTGCTGAAAACCCGTGGGATCAGCATCAACGCCGTCGCACCCGGCTTTATCGAAACGCAGATGACCGCGCATATTCCGTTCGCCCTGCGCGAGGCCGGTCGGCGCATGAGTTCGCTGGGCCAGGGCGGCGTGCCGCAGGACGTGGCCGAAGCCGTGGCCTGGCTGAGCCAGCCGGGCTCGGGTGCCGTCAGCGGCCAGGCACTGCGGGTGTGCGGGCAGAGTCTTCTAGGAGCGTGACTATGCAATGGCAGACAGTGGACAGCACACCGTTTCTACCGCCGCTGTACTGGCGCGCGGCACTCAAGCGCAAGATCACCGGCAGCGCACTGCCCGAACATGGCCTGCGTTGCCAGGTGCGCGTCGATCCAAAGGCTGTCGCGGCGTACCGCAAGGTCTGCGGGTTTGCCGACAGCCCGATGCTGCCGGCGACTTATCCGCACATCCTGGCGTTCGGCCTGCAGATGCAATTGCTGACCGACAAAACCTTTCCATTCCCGTTGCTGGGGCTGATTCACCTGAGCAACCGCATTCGCGTCCATCGACCCCTGGGCGGTGTGAGTGAGCTGACCGTCGGCGTGTACACCTGCAATCTCAAGCCCCACGCCAAGGGCGCGACCTTTGACCTGGTGACCGTGGTCGAGGACGCCCTGGGGCTGCTCTGGGAAGCCCAAAGCACAATGTTATACCGTGGTGTGAAGCTTGAGGGCGAGACGGTGGAGCATGGGTTGTCGGTGCACGTGCCCCTCAGCGAGCTGTCCCGTTGGAACGCCCCCGCTGATATCGGTCGACGTTATGCCCGCGTGTCCGGCGATTACAATCCGATTCATCTCAGCGCACCGACGGCCAAACTGTTCGGCTTCCCCCAGGCCATCGCTCACGGGTTATGGAACAAGGCCCGCACTCTGGCGGCGCTGGACCAACACCTTCCGCTCGCCAATGTCGACATTGAAGTTGAATTCAAAAAACCCGTACGCCTGCCCGGCGAAGTGATACTGATGACCAGCGGCGCCGGCTCAAGTGGCGAGTTAGTGTTGAACGGCACAGGGGCTATTGAGCATATGCTCGGGAAGTGGCAACCGATTGCCTGAAGTCCACTGTTTAATTGTATATATACACCTTAAGTTATAGCGGACCCGCCCGGGTCCGCTTTTTTTATTCAACTTATTGATTTTCATAAACTATAATTACTGAACTTCTACACGTTATACCGTTTGTATTAGCGCTTAAGCCGACTAAGACCTTATGTATATAAATCGTTAATACGAAGTTGAGCGTTGCGAGAAAACCGACCCAGGTCTGTGATTAATCACACGGACAAACGTATCGCTGGCCGAAGAAACGGCGAACGTTTGAAACAACCAAGGTTGTACCTGGTGCAAGGAACTCAATCATGAAAACTCAAGTCGTGTTCTGGAAAGCAAGTACCGCACTGGCGTTGATTCTGGCAATGAGCCTCGGCGGCTGCAGCAGCGGTGGTGGCGGACACAAATCAAGCGTGGCGGCGTCGTCGCCGGATGCTGGCGCAGGTGCCGGTACGGGGGGAGGCACCGGCGGCGGTTCTGGCGACGGCACTGGCGGTGGTACCGGTGGAGGTACAGGCGGCGGCACAGGTGGCGGTACCGGTGGTGGCACTGGCGGCGGTACGGGTGGCGGTACCGGTGGTGGTACTGGCGGCGGTACGGGCGGCGGTACCGGTGGTGGCACTGGCGGAGGCACTGGCGGCACTGGCGGCGAAACAGGTTCGACAGCCACTCCGCTCGTCACTGGCCGGATCGCCGGCACCCTCGGCACCACCGTGGGCAATGTGGGCGCAGCGGTGGGTGATCTCGGTTCGACCTTGAACGGTGTGCCCATTGTCGGCACGACGGCAGGCGGCCTGGTCACTTCGGCCGGCACCGCCGTCACCAGCATCGGCACCGGCGTCACCCGTGGCCTGGGCTCCCTGGGCACC
>NZ_CVTX01000118.1:0-438 GCF_900005715.1 Pseudomonas sp. 34 E 7 | reverse complement strand
CGCCGTAACTCGCTGGGCATCACTGTGTCGGGTGTCGGCAACGGCGTGTCCGATGTGGGCGGTGGCCTGTCGACCACCGGCCGATCGCTGTCGACCACCCTCGGCGGTGTCCCCGTCGTCGGCGGTCTGACCGGCGGCGTGGGCGGCGCAGTCGGTGGTGTGGTGGATAACGTGGGCACCGCCGTGACAATGCTCGGCGACACCCTCAGCACCGCCAGCACCACCGGTCCCTTGGGCTCCCTGACCGGCAACGTGAACCGCAGGGTACTGGTGCCGGTGGTTTCACTGGTGGAAAACACCACCGGCAACCTCGGCAATGCCACAGGCCTGGGTAGGCCTGTCAACGGCCTGGTGGGCAAAGTGGGCGCCGCCGTCACCGGCCTCGGCACCCAGGTCGCCAGCACCGGCGGTACCGGCAACCCTGTGACCACGCTTGCC
>NZ_CVTX01000120.1:0-1001 GCF_900005715.1 Pseudomonas sp. 34 E 7 | reverse complement strand
GTGGCCAGATCACGTACACCGCCACGCTCTCAAATAAAGCAGGCAGTGACGTCACGCTGAAGTTGGATAACGGCTCAAACATCACTATCAAAGCTGGTGAAACTGTCGGCACCGTCACCGTCCCTGCGCCTGCCGATGACGTGTTCATCGACAAGAGCACCCAGATCGTCAAAATCACGGACGCTTCCGGCGGCAACTTCGAGAAGCTGGTAGTTGCGCAAAACAGTGCCACGACAGCGGTCAACGACACCATCGACAAGGTCGATGTGGTTCTGACCGCTACCACCACCGTCGGCGAAGGCGGCAACATCGTTTACACCGCCAGCCTTGTGGATAAAAACGGCGCGCTGGTGACTAACATCACTAACCCGCTGACTGTCATCCTGGATAACGGCAAAACCATCACCATCGGGGTGAACCAATCCAGCGGCACGGTCACCGCCGTGGCACCAGATGACGTGTATAAGGGCGACCAGACCGTCACCACTGCTATCAAGACTGTCACTGGTGGCGAGCACTTCGAAAATCTGGTTCCAGGCACCACGCCGGTTAACACCACCGTTACCGATACACCGGGTACCGACAACACCACCACCGTTACCCTGACCGCGCCGAGCGCAGTCAACGAAGGTGGCCAGATCACGTACACCGCCACGCTCTCAAATAAAGCAGGCAGTGACGTCACGTTGAAGTTGGATAACGGCTCAAATATCACTATCAAAGCCGGTGAAACTGTCGGCACCGTGACCGTCCCTGCGCCAAGCGATGACGTATTCATCGACAAGAGCACTCAGATCGTCAAGATCACCGACGCTTCCGGCGGCAACTTCGAGCAGCTGGTAGTTGCGCAAAACAGTGCAACGACAGCGATCAACGACACCATCGACAAAGTCGACGTTGTACTGACCGCTACCACCACGGTTGGCGAAGGCGGCAACATCGTTTACACCGCCAGCCTTGTGGATAAGAACGGCGCACTGGTGACCAACATCACCAATCCG
>NZ_CVTX01000121.1:71962-73435 GCF_900005715.1 Pseudomonas sp. 34 E 7 | reverse complement strand
GCCGGTTGTACCCGCCGCCGGCACCTCGGCCGACGGTGTCAACATCAACCGCGTGCAAGGCCTGCCGGACAGCCAGTTCGTCTCCAACCCACAGAAATACCTGATCGAAACCAACCCGCAGCTGACCAATCTCGGCCAGTTCCTCAGTTCCGATTACATGCTGTCCAAGCTCGGCTACGACCCCGACCAGGCGCAAAAACGCCTGGGCGACGGCCTCTATGAACAGCGCCTGATCCAGCAAGCGGTCATTGCCCGCACCGGCCAGCGCTTCATCGACGGCCAAACCAGCGACACGGCGATGTTCAAGTACCTGATGGACAACGCCATCGGCAGCCGTCAGGCGCTCAATTTGTCGGTGGGTGTAAGCCTCACCGCCGAACAAGTCGCGGCCCTGACCCACGACATCGTGTGGATGGAAAACGCCACCGTCGCCGGCCAGCAAGTGCTGGTGCCGGTGCTCTACCTGGCCCAGGCCAACAACCGCCTGGCGCCCAATGGCGCGTTGATCACCGGCAGCGACCTGAGCCTGGTCAGCGGCACCGACCTCACCAACGTCGGCACTCTGCGTGCCACCCAGAACCTGGCCGCCAGCGCCGGGCGCAACATGGTCAACAGTGGCCTCATCGCAGCGGGCAACCGTCTCGACCTGCTGGCCGGCAACAGCCTCACCAATCGCGCCGGCGGCATCATCAGCGGGCGCGACGTCAGCGTGCGCGCGGTAAATGGCGATGTGCTCAACGAACGCACCGTCACCAGCCACCAGAGCAGCAGCGGCTATCGCACCGAACGCACCGACTTCGTCGACAACGCCGCGCGCATCGAAGCCGCCAACAGCCTGACCCTGCAAGCCGGTCGCGACGTCAACAGCACCGGCGGTGTACTCAAGAGCGGTACCGACACCCGCATCCAGGCCGGGCGTGACGTGAACCTCGTCACCGCCGAGCAACGTAACGCCAATATCGTCAGCACCTACTCACGCAGCAGCAACGTGACCCAGTACGGCACGGTGGTAGAAGCCGGGCGGGACTTCCAGATTGTGGCGGCACGGGACATCAGCGCCATCGGCAGCCAGTTGAATGCCACGCGTGATCTGGCGTTGGTGGCCAAGGGCAATGTGAACCTGGCTTCGGCGGCGAATGAGCAGCATTCGGCGTTTAATTCCAAGAAGGTGACCAGTGTCGAAGACCATGTTCAGCAGGTATCGACCGTGCTCAAGGCTGGCGGTGACGCCACCCTGAGCGCCGGGCAGAACCTGCAACTGGTGGCCAGCCAGGTGGATGCGGGCAAAGAAGCGTACCTGGTTGCGGGTAACGACCTTGCCCTCAAGGCGGCTGAAAATCAGGACTACAGCTTCTACAGCAAAACCAAGAAGACCTCGTCCGGGAAAAAATTCCGCCTGGATGAGACATCCGCCGTCAACAATGTCGGCAGCCTGGTCAGCGCGGGCACCAACAGCACCGTCGTGGCGGGTGC
>NZ_CVTX01000121.1:0-71906 GCF_900005715.1 Pseudomonas sp. 34 E 7 | reverse complement strand
CCGCCACTAACTCAGACAGCGCCCGCCACGAACGCAAGGAAAGCAAAAGCAGCTGGGGCGGCCTGAAGTCGAGCAAGGTTCAGGACAAAGTCGACGAAAAACGCACCACCGCCCTGGGCAGCATGGTCTCCGGCGAAACCGTCACCGTCGCCGCCAAGCGCGACGCCACGGTCACCGGTTCTAACCTGGTCAGCACCGGCGACCTCGCCGTCCAGGCCGGCCGTGACCTGACCATCGACGCGGCGCAAAACACCTTCGCCCGCACCGACATGCACAAGGAGAAGAATCGCGACCTCACCGGCGTGCTGACCGGCAACAAGCTCGGTCTGGACGATATGACCGGCAACCAGAAGCTGTACATCAACAGCTCGAAGCACAATGGCACGGCTAATGAAATGACCTTGACCGGCAGCACGATTGGCTCGAGTGCGGGCAATGTGTCGTTGACAGCGGGGCGTGAGTTGAAGGTGGTGGCCAGTGATCTGGTAAGCACCAAGAACATGGAGTTGAGTGGGGCTGATGTCACCGTCACTTCGGGGATGGAGACGGCCAGTCAGACCAGTAAGGACAGTTCCAAGAGCTTGGCCGTTGGGCGCGTGATCGCGGGCTCGGTAGTGGACACTGCCACCAGCATGCGCGACGCCGTCAAAGCGGCCCGTAGCGCTGATGACCCACGACTCAAGGCAGTCAAAATCGCCCAGGCGGCCCTCGCCGCCTACAACCTGAATGGCCAGGCTTCGGACGCCAATGCGCAAAGCTCCGGTTTCAAAAATAAAATCGGCGGCACGCCCGGCAACGGTTCGCTGATCAAAATCGGCACCGAACTGGCCAATAACCGCAGCAAGAACAGCAGCGAATTCAACAGCGTCACCGGCAAGCAGAGCACGCTCAACGCAGGGCAAGACTTGTCGATCGTTGCCACGGGCGCTGCGGCGGGTACTCAGGGTGATATCCAGATCACCGGCAGCCGCTTGAAAGCCGCCAACACCCTGTTGTTGGCCAAAAACGATGTGTTGATGCAAAGCGCACAAAACACCACCGACCGCAAAAACGAAGGGTCGAAAAATAAAACCGCCATCGGCGCCAGCTTCAATATTGGCGAGCAAAACGGCTTCACCCTCGACCTCGGTGCGCAGGGTGCCAAGAACAATGGCAACGGTAACTCCGTCACTCAGGTCAATAGCACCCTCGATACGGGCAGCCTGTTGTTACAAAGCGGTGGCGATACCACCCTCAAAGGCGCCCAGGTTCGTGCGGACCGTATCAAGGCAGATATTGGCGGCAACCTTAATATCATCTCCCTCCAGGACACCGAGTCTTCGCGCAGCAAACAGAGCAGCGCAGGCTTCGGCGCGAGTATCTGCGTCCCTCCGTTCTGCTATGGCTCTACCGTAGCGGGCTCGGCGAACCTTGCCGCCGCGAATATGAACAGCGGCTACAAGGGCGTGACCGACCAGAGCGGTTTGTATGCGGGCACGGGCGGCTACGACATCAATGTCGGCAAGACCACCACCCTGCAAGGCGCGGTGATTGCCAGTGAAGCGTCAGATGATAAGAACCGCCTCAGCACTGACCGGTTGATCGTCAGCGACATCAAGAATGTCAGCGAGATCAAAAGTCAGTCTGCCGGTATTTCGGTGTCTTCCAGCAGTACCAGCGGTGCGTCGATGGGCGGCAGCATCCCGATAGCACTCAAGGAGAAAGACCATAGCTACACCCGTAGCGCGGTCAGCGAAGGCACGATTGTTGTTCGCAATTCCGAAGGCGCCAATGATCTGGTGGGGCTGAATCGCGACACTGCCAATGCCAATCAGAAACTCGACCGGCCTGATGAAAAGGCCATGCAGGAACGTATCGACCTAATCCAAAGCTCGGCGCAGTTGGCCAGTGGGGTGATCAGTGCGGTAGGCAGGGCGAAGGCCGATGAGGCCAAGAAGCTTGGGCAGGCGGCGAAGGAACAAGCGGACGCAGGCGCGCCTGGTGCTGCTGATACCGCCCGTGCCGCCGATCTGGCTTATTCGGAAGCCAAGCGCTGGCAGTTCGGCGGCGACAAGAAAATGATGGCGGATATCGCGACGGGACTGATCGCCGCAGGCCTTGGTGGCGCGCCCGTCGGTACGACAGTCGGTATCGTTGCCAATACCGCTTCCAGCGAGATCTTCAAGCGAGTGGGTGATTACGCCGAGGCGCAATCCCTGAACCCGAAATCGGACGTGGCAACCCGAGCTGCATGGGCAGAAGGTGGAGCAGCACGCGTCATGTTGCACGCTTTGGCAGGTGCCGCCATGGGGTTGTCCAGCGGCAGAGTGGAAAGTGGCGCGTTGGGGGCCGGTGCTTCTGCTGCGTTGATGCCCTCGATTGCAAAGGCGCTGGAAAACAGCAAATTATCTGAGGCCAGCCAGGACAACATCGCGGCGTTGGTTGCGACCGGGATAGGCGCTGGAGCAGGCGCTGGGAATGGCATCGGCGGCGCGGCTGTCGGGAGTGGGACAGGTTACGGCGTCGAAGTATTCAATCGCCAACTTCACCTGACCCAAGAAGTGCCAATTCTCAAGAAGAAAGCCGAAGAGCTAGAGAAAACACAGGGCAAGCCAAAGTCGGATGCCTTGTGGGAAGACTTGCTGCGTATGGCGGCAGGATCCAAGGTCGATGCCGTCGAAAACGCCCGTTTGGATGCGCTGGAAAAGAACTGGGGCAACGACCCGACGCGGGATTGGCTTGATCGTGATTTGGCGATTGCCAGAGGCGCTATTCAAGAATTGGCGGACAAGAAAATTCCATTAACGTGGAAAGACGGCACTGCAATTATCGCCAACGGCTCTGCGGTTTATGCGTTCAACTCGACTAAAGAGCAGTTTGTAGACACAAGCTTGTTTAATGGTACAGGCGCCGGCCTTTATGGCGAATTGCGCTTGACTGACAAATGGGCTCAATACGGTCGGGAGCAGGCAGATGCTCATGCGACAGAGGTCATTAACGTCTCGACCAACGACCTGGCTTCAAAAGACTCAATGTCGAGGCTGTTGGTATTAGCCAGGAAATCGGCAGAGCCGGTGACGGTGGTTGACGATACGTTGCTTTCGCTCACGGGTGTACGTGTGGGAGCGAAAATTTCAGAGATCGTTGCCGCTGCGTTGGCGAAAAGGAAGGTGGCGACGGAGGAGTCGGGTGAGTTTTTAGCCCAGGGTGCGAAAGGGTTCACTGAACTTTCGAGTCAGGCTCGTCGTTATCTTAAAGATCTCGAAGCGCAGACCGGATTTAAAGTAACAGATGAACAACGTGCTAATCTCGCCAACATTTTGCGCGAGCAAGAATTCACCAAGCTTTCTCCGGAACTATCTGACATTAATAGGAAGCAATTCAATAAAGTGAAGAATGATTTGATCAGTCAGTGGGAGGCCAATACAGGCCAAATGTGGCCGCGCTATACTGAGGACGTTGTTGCTAAGAATGGCCTGACAGTGTCACGAAAGGCGGGTCAACCTTTCGATGCGCATCATATTATTGAAAACAGCTTTGGGGGGCCTAATGAATGGTGGAACATGCACCCTGCTAGATTCCCGGATCAGCACCAAGGTGGTATCCATCGCGCCGGAAGCGTAGCGCGAGAAATTTTCTCAGACAAAAAATAGAGAGGCGATGATGGAGAACTTTGAAGTTTTGATGCGAGAGAAGAAAGATGAGCATTTGTTGGATGGATTAGCTGTTGTGGATGATGCAGTTTTACATGCTATCAAAAAAGATTTTCAGAATGTTCCCGAAGATTACTTGGTATTTTTAAAAGAGTTTGGAGCTGGGGAGATTGACTATGCAGGTATCATGCTTTACAGCGGTTTTTTAGAGGCTGAAGAGATTTTTGATGCAGGTGATGCGAACGCTTTCCGGGATATTCGATTTTTCGGAGATGACATGCAGGGCCGATGCTTCGGCTTCGATACGAGCCAGAGCTGGTCTATAGTCGAAGTGGATTCTTCGGACATGAGTGTTAGAAAGTTATGTGATGAATTTTCTTATTTTGTATATGATTTACTAAGTTGATGTGGTGTGCCTGGTAAAGGTGGAAATCCGAGTTTGGATAAAGGGGTGAAAGGGAAGCAGATATATTTAGTTGGGATTTAATAGATTTACCCTTTTAAACTCAATGGAAATCGGGGTCAGACCACGTTTTTGAGACCACGTTTTGTTTTAGTTTCTGTGGGGCAAGCTTGGAACATTACGCTCTTTAAAAACTAGCTTTTTTATTTTCATTTGCTTGACGTTTTTTAAGCAAGGCGCTTATAAAATTTTCAATGGTGGTCTGACCACTATTTCCTAAACTAAAAATCCTCATGGCAAACTCCCTAGTGTCACCGATCTCGAATCACTTGGTGTGCGAGTAATAAGGGGCGGAGCTTTAGATTTCCGCTTCTCGACACATATGCTCCTTCGAACTGATGGCAGCAAAATTCAAAATCTCGACAGCATGAAAACCATTATTCTGGAGAAGATCAAATGATAGTAAACATAGATTTTGACTCTCTGGTTACCTTTGACTGTACTTACGGGGCTTGGGATTTTGAGAGTGGGAAGCCTAGGGTTCGGTCAAAGAAGTATTCAATGAGATTCCTGGCGGGTACGGGTCGGCTATCTACAGTGGTGCGGATTTCGCATTGTCACTAGGCTCAGGCTTCGTTAAGGTTCCGCTTAAAATGGGCCTCAAGGATAGCCTCAATAAAAAGGATTCAATATTCGGCGTCACCGTGCACAGCTTCGACAACAACAAGTTCATGTTTTTGGCAAGGCAGCACCTTACGGGACAGCGCTGGGAGCGTACCTGAAGTCTGTTGCTGATAAAGGGTATACGTTTTACGAGGAGGCTTCGGGTGAGAAGAAATAAATGGATCGGTGGGTTTTTCTTATCCATCTCACTGTTTTCCATGATTCTGGCGGCTAGCCTGCTACTTGCGATGATCATCGCTGCGGTGATTTCACTCGCCCTGCGCACTGACTCGCCTTGGGTATACAACTGGATCGGCTTTCCCCTTACGTTTGTATTCGCGGCGTATTGGATCCTCACTCGATGGACGTATGTGAAGTCTTACATATCCGGTAATGGGGAAATGTAGTGACCCCCTGCGATAAACCCCGACAGGTGCACTGCCGGGTATCTTTACCTGCTCAAGGACGATCAATGAAACCCTGAGAAAAGGCCCTGGCCGATAGCGATCTGTCGCCTGCTGATCAAAAAGCCATAGCCTCCTTGATTGCTAAAGGTGTGGGCGGCGCCGTGGGCTCAGGTGATGGTGTGACAGGTGGGGTAGTTGCCGGCGGTACAGCGTTTGCGGTCGACAAATACAACCGCTCAGTTGCACCCTGAAGAGAAAGCATTCGCGCTAGAGCTGGCCAAAAAGAGTAATGGCAAGTTCACCGCTGAGCAGATTGAGGCGCAGATGCGGCTGTCTTTTGTAAAAGGCACGGACATCACGCCGGCTACTGATAGGGTCGCTTCAGGCAGCGGTATTTATGGTCCCGCCGGTAATTGGATGCACATGGGCGATGGCAAGACCTCTGTGCAGATGTTTGAGAAGGCGGACCAGCAGGTTATCGCCTACATCAAGGAAAACACTCTGCCAGGCGGTCTACAGCTATGCGCGAGGCGCCAGGGGCCATCGCGCCGGGCGGCATGAGTAAGGATGCCGACCCGGAGTGGCGAGCGGCGTTGGCCGGCTTCGCCCTGTTTTTATACGGTGTCGTATTTTTTTTGAGTTTTTGACCCTTGCATGGCCCATGTATCTACACGGAAAACCCTTATGAAAAAAGTTGCCTTTATCCTCTCGGCCCTGATCCTCGCGGGCTGTCACTCCAATGTTCGCGACTCGTCGTCCAGCCTGCTCAAAGACGGCGTGCAGTTGCAGCAGAACAAGGTCGTGGCCGATGCCGAGCAAGCCAAGGTGATCATGCGGGCCACCGGTTTTACCTACCCTGTGCAGTTCTCCGTGCGCCGTGGCGGTGATGCCGATCAGCGGCCGGAGATCCTCGGCACGGTGGTAGATTCGGGCCGGGGCAAGGTGTTCGGCTGGATCGCCAAGATGAGTGAGGTTGCCAACAGCGCGGCGGTCAAGCGCTTCCCGCAGTTGGAAGTGTTGGCTGATCCGGGGCAGACAATCGAGGTATTGGGCGAGTCGCGGGTGTATGACTCGAACTACTACCGCTACGCCGAAAAAATTGTCTACGCCTGCGGCCCTATGAGCTCGGCGTTCAAGCCGCAGAAGCAGAAGATTTACCTGGTGGAGTTCGTGATCGTCGGCGCGGGCTGTGAGCAGCATGTGTATGACATCACCGATCCCGCGCAGCGTATTCCCGTCCTCGAAAGGGAATAGGGGTCAGACCACGTTGTTGCGTTTTTTAGAGTCCAGCAAAGTTGCTCTTTAAAAATATGATTTATTTTTTGTAGAAGAATAGTGCTCAGCCCCCTATTTTGTTGGACGCCGGCAAACAGGTCAGCCTGATCAGCGGACGAGACACTGCCCTCAAAGGCGCGCAAGTCAGCGCAGACAAAATCACCGCCACCGTGGGTCGCGACCTCACGCTGCAAAGCCTGCAGGACACCGATAACTACAAGTCCAAGCAAACGGATGTCAGTGGAGGCGTCAGCTTCGCCATCATCGGCACCGGTGGCAGTGCAAACCTGAGCATCAGCAAAAGCAAGATCGACTCCAAATACCAGAGTGTGCAGGAGCAGACCGGCCTGTTCGGCGGCAAGGGCGGCTACCAGATTGATGTGGGCAACCATACGCAACTCGATGGCAGCGTGATCGCCAGCACGGCTACGCCGGACAAAAACCGCCTGAACACCGGTACGCTGGGATGGAGCGTTTTAAAGAACAAGGCTGAGTACACAAGCCAATTGCAGAGCGCCAGCATCAGCAGTGGCAGCGATGGCACCAACGCGTTCATCAGCAATATGCCCACCGGCAGCTTGGTCGGATTCAACCACGGCGACAGCGACAGCGGCACCACGTCCTCGGCTATTTCCAATGGCCCCCTCAACATCCGCGACCCTGCCAAACAGCAGCAGGACGGGCAACGCTGAGCCACGATGTTGAACACGCCAACGGCGCCATCAGCCCCATCTTCGATAAGGAGAAAGAGCAGAAACGGCTGCGGCAGGTGCAGTTGATTGCGGATATTGGCACTCAGACGGTAGACATCGTTCGGACTCAGGGTCAGATCGATGCCGATAAAGAAGCGCGTGCTGAACTTGATAAGCGTGGCATCAAAGAGCCTGGAAAGGATGCCAAAAAAGAGGACGTCGACGCCTACAAGAAAAAACTGATCGCCACTGACGCTTATAAACGAATCATGGCCGACTACGGGGTCGGCGGTAATTACCCGCGTGTAGCACAGGCGGTGACAGCAGCATTGCAAGGGCTGGTTGGGGGCGATATTGGCTCCGCTATTGCGGGGGCGTCGTCTCCTTACTTGGCACAAGTGATCAAGAAAACCACCGGGGACAACGATGCGCTGAATACTATGGCGCATGCGGTATTGGGTGCCGTGGTGGCACAGGCCCAAGGCAACTCGGCGCTGGCAGGCGGTGCCGGGGCAGCGACGGGCGAATTGATCGCCCATCAACTGTACCCAAACACTAAAACGGCGGATCTGACGCAGGAGCAGAGAGAGACGGTGGTTGCGCTGTCCGGTTTGGCCGCTGGGCTGGCTGGGGGGATTGCAGGTGGTGACCTGAGTGGGGCAGTGACCGGCGCGCAAGCGGGCACTAATGCCGTCCAGAACAACTATCTGAGCAAGGCGCAGAAGGCTCAGAGAGACAAGGAAATGAGTGAGTGTCCGACGTTGGTCTGCAGTACAGGCACAGCTACGAAGTGGACAGCGATCGACATCGCGTAGGATGCCAGCTTTACACTCGGTACTGCCGCTGGCGCTGTTCTGGGGCTGAACGACACCGTTGATGGCATCGTCCGCACCGCAGGCAACCTCAAGGCGACCTATGCGGCGCTGAAAGCTGTAGTGGAGAGCGGTGGTGTTTGGGACGCGGTCAAGCAGCCGTATATTGATCGCATCGATCGACTGCAAGCGCAGTATGAAGAAGCCGGGCCCAGTGGCTCTTATAACGCCGGGGTTGAAACTGGAAGGCTGATCAGCGATATGGCTGCGGTCCTTTCAGCTGGCGGTGGGCTGGTGAAGGGTGGCGCCTTGCTGGCGGAGAAGGTTACGGCTAAGGTCGCTGCTCGAATAGAGTTGGGGGGGGCGAAGGCAACTCCTTCAGGGCTGGTTTCTGGAGAAACTGGCTTTGTAGATGCTGGTAAGGCTGCTGCTAACGATGCGGATTTCGCGCCTCCAAAAGAAATTCCAGAAAGCAGCTACCCTTCGCTGGCCAGGCCAAGTCCAAATGCCCCAAGCAACGTAATTCTCGGCGAGCTTGACTCACTTGGTCGACCTACTGGAGTTACAGCAGTCCTTAGGGAGGATTCATTGGGAGGCGGTTCAAGCGCTAATCCAGCAATTCGACCTCCAGGTTTTGAAGGGCAGCCTGCTAACCATGCACGAGGACATTTGCTAGCAAATTCACTAGGGGGGGCTGGTGATGATGCAAGAAATTTGGTGACACTTTTCCAGCGCAACGCAAATCATCCAAATATGAGTTCATTTGAGCGTCAAGTCAGGAGCGCGGTGCAGAGTGGTGAAACCGTAAGCTATAGGGCGGTGCCTATTTACACGGGTACAAATCCAATGCCAACCGGTGTAACGTTATCTGCTCGTGGATCAGGCGGTTTGACTCTTGATGTATCAATCCCAAACGTGAGTGGAGTTAAGTAGGAATGATAAATAAGCTGATTAGTCTTCTTTCGCCACCCTCTCAGCGAATCTTCGATAACACGGCTTGGGCGAACTTTGAATCTGAGGGAAATCCACGATTGCCGAATGATTTCAAACAATTAATATCAATTTACGGATGTGGGTCGGTAGACGATTTTTTATGGATTCTAGATCCATTTTCAAAAAATCCAAACTTGAATTTTGAAAAAAGCAAATACTTTATAGATGCATACGCTGTAATGAGGCAGGAGTTTTCGTCGGACTATCCGAGACCAGCTTACCCTGCGGAAGGTTCTTTTCTTCCTTGGGCGGTAACGGATAATGGAGAAACTCTTGTTTGGTTAGTCAATGGAGAACCAGAGTCATGGAAAGTTGCAATTCATAGCTCGGATCAGGGGGCGGAGGAGGTCTACAATTTTGGCTGTGTTGAGTTTCTTTTAAAGTTGCTTAGCAGAGATATTTCGTCAAAAATTTTGCCTAGTCAGTTTCCCCCTGATGATCTAGATAATCATTTCTTTAGGATTGCTGATTAGGTTTATAAGGAGGGAGTAGGGGTTGAGGGAGAAGGAAATAGGGGGCAGACCACGGTTTGCGTTTTTTAGAGTTCAGTGAAGTTGCTCTTTAAAAATATGGTTTATTTTTGGCGAAATAGGGTAGGCCACATTTTTGCGTTTTTAGAGGTTAGTAGAGTTGCTCTTTTAAATAGAAGAATAGTGGTCTGACCCTGAGGGATCCCCGATTTTTCTTACGAAAAATCAAGAAGTTGGGGGTCTGGAAATCGGGGTCAGACCACGTTTTACGTTTTTTAGAGTTCAGTGGAGTTGCTCTTTAAAAATATGGTTTATTTTTTGGAAAAATAGGGTAGACCACGGTTTAGCGTTTTTAGAGCCGCTCTTTTAAAGCATGATTTGTTTTTTGTAATTATTTTATTTCGTCGGCCTAGTGATCGACGGCTAAGCTGTAAGCTCTTATACAGTTAGAGGTTTATATGGCTCGCCGTCCCAGGGTTTTACTGCCGAATATCCCGTTGCATATTATTCAGCGGGGAAACAATCGGGCCGCGTGTTTTTATGCAGATAAAGACTATATTTTTTACATTGATACATTAGCCGAGCTTGCTGAGCTGTACGGTTGTAAAGTTCACGCATTGTGCTTGATGACAAATCATGTTCATTTATTGTTGACTCCCACCTGCTGCGCGGGGGGTAGCCTACTTATGAAGGGGCTGGGGCAGCGCTA
Source organism: Pseudomonas sp. 34 E 7 (assembly GCF_900005715.1). NCBI lineage: Bacteria > Pseudomonadati > Pseudomonadota > Gammaproteobacteria > Pseudomonadales > Pseudomonadaceae > Pseudomonas > Pseudomonas sp. 34 E 7. The sequence continues at coordinate 61,850 of NZ_CVTX01000121.1, read as the reverse complement.
CGTTCAATATGTCAATCGAACATATCAACGAACGGGCACGTTGTGGGAAGGCCGCTTTCGCTCCTGTTTGGTTCAACAAGAAAACTATGTTTTAGCTTGCTATCGATATATCGAAATGAACCCGGTCAGAGCGGGTATGGTTGCTCATCCGGGCGACTATCGCTGGACCAGCTATAGAGCAAACGCACAGGGTGAGTTATCAGGCTTTATAAGCCCGCATGCAGTCTATAGCGAGTTAGGTAGCGGCGCCGCGCAACGAGCCGAAGCTTACCGGTCTATATTCATGGATCGGCTTTCACCTGAATTGATAGAACAAATTCGATCTTCTACGAACGGTAATTACGTTTTGGGGAATCAGAAGTTCGCGTCAGAGATTGCGCAGATATTAGGTAAAAGAGTTTCACCGGGTGTGTCAGGACGCCCGAAAAAGTGTGAGTTAAAAATAGAAGAATAGAGAATAGTGGTCTGACCCCTATTTCCCCAGAGGCGTGCTCGGCGCAAATGTATGCCGAGCGCCGTGAAAGCCTTGCTTATACGTTGGCGGGTGGTGCTGTTGTAATCGGAACAGTGGCAGGAGGCATGTTGCTTGGCCCAGCCCTGTTAAATGCCTGTGGGATGAACCCGGTAGCTTGTACCGAACTGACCATAGCAGCAGCAGAGGTGCCTTTTGGTGCCGCGATGGCTGGCGGTGGGGCGTTAGGTGTGGGAGGCTTTGGCAGTCTTGGGGCGAAGGAGGTAGCTGCTACTGCGGATGCTGCTGCTGCGGCGCGGAATGTTGAGACTGTAACAGGTGGCGCTCTTGGTCCAAAAGGGACAGCAGGTGCTTCTGTTGATGGCGCAGGCGGTATTACTGTTGCGCCTAAAACGATCCCATATGAACCAAAGGGCTCTGTTGTTTTACAAGGTGACGCCCCTGTATGCGGACCAGCCTGCGCAGCAATGACAATTACTGACAAAACGGGTGCGGCAATTAGCCTTGACAATGCAATTGGAAGCTTTGTAAACGGGGTCAGGCCGACCGGCGTTAACACTCTGGAATTATCAGATGTGATATCTAAGGCGGGAGTTAAGAATACTGTAAACACTTCAATGCTACCTGAGCAGTTAAACAAAGCACTGCAAGAAGGAACGAGTGTTATCGTTCAGGTTCCCGCTGGCCAAGGAAAACACTTCATTATTGTTGATGGTGTTAAATCTGTTGATGGCGTAAGTTACTATATGACACGAGACCCGTATGTCGGGCCAAGAGGTGTTCAGCAAGGGTTGTTAGATGGCGCAATGTCAACAGGCGTTAATGCCATTGTGATAGGGGAGTGATAATGAATATTGGCGATATTGTTGGGCTGGAGGGCTGGCTGGTTGTTATTGATTATAAACTTTTCCTCATTCCAGAGAACTATTCAGAAAGTTATGAAGATGGTGAAAAAATTGAAATTTCTAACCCTGAAATAATGTTTTCTGTGATGGATGAAATCCTTCCCTTGGCCGGAGGGAAGAGCTTTATATTTCATAAGTCTAAGGTTTCAGGGGTCTTGATAGAGCATTCGCCGATGAAGATTAAGCCAACAGCTTTATCTGTAGAGGAGAGGGGGCATGGTTTTATTTCTATAGATATTGAGGGTAATGTTGAAAAAAATAAAGCTCGGTACGAGGACTTACTTAAGAAGAGACAGAATGTTAAGTCCGGTGACTGGCTAGATTACTTGTAGGTGCAAAAGCAACGACGACTGCTGGGGAGCTTGCTGGCGCACCTCATCACGCAAAGCCCGCTACAATATCTACAATCAAAATAGATGTTCGGGATAGTGTGATTCAGGCTGCATTCCTGTACTAGTTAGGAACAGTTATGAGCAGCGGCGAAACACTAATAGAACGATTTGTCGTCCAAGAGTTGGGTGACAGTGTTCGCTCTATTTTAAAAGATGCCTTTGACGAGCGGAACCATTCCAAGAGCGTTTTGCTCAGGAAGTTTGAATTTAATTGCTTTGATGTTTCATTGGATTTTGAAAATGACATCGTTACATTGCAAGATATTCTTTCTTCTGGAGAGGGTGACGCCCTTAATGTACCGATGCACGATTTTATCTCCGCTTGCGGTTTGAATGTCTCTTGTAAGTTGTAGGTTTCTGGATGTTATCTGAATACTTGGTGGCTGACAGCACTGATGGCGCCAAGGAGTTCCTTATCGACTCAGAATCTATTAGGAACACATGCTCCGGGTGTTTTGCATGTGCATTTTCAAGTTAAAGACCCTGTGTCTGGAAAATATATTTCTAATAGTCATGTTTACCTATGCGGACTAGGATGTGAATATGTCTATCGTTCGGAAGGGTGTCATTGTTACTGGCGGATACTCTGGGTGGAAAATTGTTGTTGCGGACGACCGTGATGGCGACACTGGCGGGTATTATCTTTACTTGAAGAAAAGTGATATTGAAGGGTTTGATTACTGGTTCGAGCATGAGGCAGGGCTTCAGGCTCAACTAGTTGATTTTGAGGTGGAGTGGATGGTTTAGTAAGTTTGATGAATTTGGCCTTTAATTTGCCTTCGATAACTCTAGAAGGTCTCGAATTGTTTAGCCAAGCTTGTGCTGTACCGGCTCTGTCTTTAGCTGGTAGAGAGGAGTCGATTATTATAGCGACAGAAGCAATATATTAGGCGCCATCAGCCAAATTAGGCATACAAAAACTTTCCAATCACAGCGTAATACCTAACCCAAGGAGTTATTTTTGAACATCCGACTACTTGCCATTTTTTCTACGCTGTTGCTCAGTGGCTGTGGTTCTATTAATCTCAAACAGCCTATACAAGAGCAGCCCTACGATCAGGCAACCTCCGCAAGGATCCGTCTTTTCGGAAACAACGGTTTGCCCGCCGCAATCAATCCAGGACAAGACTGCGCTTCGAGCAAAGAACCTATTTATGCCTATGGCGATACACTTGCAGATAAGTTCAACTCCACCCTGGGCAAACACACCATACGAAGTATAGGAATGCCGGCGTCATGGAGGAGCGATCATCTGAGCTATGGCGAGTCGTACTCAGAGTTTGTTATCCCCGCAGGCGCCCCTTCTGTGGTCGTGATGAAAATGGTCACCGACCAATTCAGGTGTGTGCCAGCTCCTCAAGTATTTACTCCTGAGGCAGGTAAGGATTATGAGGCGTATCTGGACCGGCATGACTGGAGATGCGGCGGAGTGATTCGACTTCTCTCCGGTTTAGAGACGCCCGGCCCTGTCGCAGAAGTCCCATCGACTAGTTGCGCAAAACAATAGATATCCTCCCTGAGTTTCGGCGGCTTCTCCCGAGCTCAGGTAGGCCTCCACTGACGTGGCAGCAACTGAGTCAATCCCACTCGCCCGCTGCGTCGACGCTATTCAAACCTACCCCACCCCTAAATTCCGATAAGTGGGATCCAATTCACACATCCCTCGCGAACTTTTCCCCCTTTCCTTGTACTAACTTATTCGGCGATCTGATGGCTAAGTAATGGCATTTTCCCGATATGGCATTAAAAGCTGACGTTCTATCTCCAGCCAGCCAGCCTGACGATCGCATGTCGACAGTAATGAGCGAGCCCCCAGCGCCGGTTACTGCCGCATGTCCTTAATGCCCGCTGCAACGAGACTACGAAAATGGATGTTCGACAATTCGCCTTCCTGGCCCGCCAACCTTCTGCTGCCCTGAAGCCGCGAAACTCGTTCTTCGGCCTGCCCAAGCGTGGGCTGGCGTTGATCCTCGCCAACGCGCTGTTCTGGCAGCCGTTGCTGGCCCAGGCCGAGGGCATCGTGGTCAGTGCGCCGGGTACCACGGTGGGCGCTGCGGGCAATGGCGTGCCGGTGGTGAATATCGCCACGCCGAACGGCGCGGGTCTGTCTCATAACCAGTTCAAGGACTACAACGTCGGCCCCAACGGCGTGATCCTTAACAATGGCAACGGCCCTATGGTCAACACCCAACTGGGCGGGATCATTGTCGGCAACCCCAACCTCAAGGGCGGCGCGGCCAACGTCATCCTCAACGAAGTCAACGGCGGCAGCGCCAGTCAGTTGCGCGGTTATACCGAAGTGGCGGGGCAGTCGGCCAAGGTCATCGTGGCCAACCCGTACGGTGTGACGTGCAGCGGTTGCGGCTTTATCAATACGCCCAATGTGACCCTGACCACGGGTAAGCCGGTCATCGACCCGACCGGCCAGCTGAAAAGCTACCAGGTCGATGGCGGTGCCGTGACCATCGACGGCGAAGGCTTGAACGCCAGCAATGTCGAGCGCTTCGATATCATCACCCGCTCCGCCAAAATCAACGCTCAGATCAACGCCCGCGAACTCAACGTGATCGCCGGGCGTAACGACGTCGATGCGCAAAGCCTGAAAACCACCGTGCGCGCCGATGACGGCAGCGCCAAACCCGAGCTGGCGATCGACTCGTCGGCCCTGGGCGGCATGTACGCCGGCGCCATCAAATTGGTAGGCACCGAGGCCGGTGTGGGCGTGAAGCTTGACGGTACGCTCGCCGCCAGTGGTGGCGATATCCAGCTCGACGCCAACGGCCGCCTGAGCATGGCGCAGGCGGCGGCCACCGGTAACGTCAAGGTCAGCGCACAGACCGTTGACCTCACCGACAAGGTCTACGCCAACGGCAACGTGCGACTGAGCAGCGCCCAGGACCTGGTCAACCGCAAGAGCATTGCCGCAGGCCAGCGCATCGAGATCAATGCGGCCAGCGTGAACAACCCCGGCATCATCGAAGCCGGCGTCGCCGCCGATAACACCCGCAACACCACCGGCGACCTGGTGGTGAGCGCGCAAACCGTCACCACCAGCGGCAACCTGCTGGCCAGCCGAGGCCTGGCGATTACCGCCGCGCAAGCGCTGACCAACCAGGGCGCGATCATCCAGGCCAAGAACATCGAGGTCAGCAGCGCCAAGCTCACCAACCAGGGCGCCACCGCGCGCCTGTTCGGCGAGCAGAGCCTGGTGATCAGCTCACCGGCCATCGTCAACCTCGGTGGCCTGATCCGCTTCGGCGAAGGCCAGGCCGCCACGCTCAACAGCGCCTCCCTGGACAACCGCCAGGGCCGTATCGAAATGGCCGGCGGCAGCCTCGCGCTGACCAGCGCCGACCTGAACAACAGCGGCGGGCAAGTCATCGCCAACGACCTGAGCGTCAACGCCGGCAACCTGAACAACCAGAATGGCGTACTGGTAGCCAAAACCGCGACCGTCAATGCCAGCGACCTCGACAACAGCCTCAAGGGCCTGATCCAGGCTGACGGCGGCGCGCTCAACCTGACCGTCGCCAACACCTTCAACAACAACCAGGGTTTCGCCCAGGCCAGCACCGATCTAAACGTTACAGCCGGCACCCTCGGCAGCAACGCAGGCGGCGTACTGAGCGCCGACACCGGCAAGCTCACGCTGACCGCCGCGCAACAGCTCAACAACGCCCAGGGCCGCCTGCAGGCCGGGCAGGGCGATATCGAACTGCACGCCGCCAACCTGGATAACCAGGGCGGCGTGATCGTCGGCAAGCAACTGCTGCTCGATGTGGCTGGCGGCGACATCGACAACCGCGCCGGGCGCATGTTGGGCGACCGCCTCGACGTACGCGCTTCCGGCCTCGACAACCGCAATGCCGGCCTGCTCGCCGGTGGCGCCCAGGGCGTAAGCCTGCTGCTCAAAGGGCCGGGCCAGTTGCTCAATGCCCAGGGCCGCATCCAGAGCGAGGGCCTGCTGCAACTGCAGGGCGAGCGCTTCGACAACAGCGCCGGCATCCTGCTGGGCCAGACCGTCGACGTCACCGCGCAGACCTTCACCAACAGCAACAAAGGCGCGCTGGTCAGCGATGGCGGCGACGTGGTGCTCAAGGTCAGCGACCTGCTCACCAACGTCGGCGGCCAGATCGACGCGGGCGAACGCAGCGTGCTGGTCAAGCAACTCACCACCCTCAACAACGACGGCGGCACCCTGCGCGGCAAGCGCCTGGACATCGCCGCGCAGCAGTTGAACAACGACAACGGCCAACTGCTGGCCGGTGCCGAAGGCGTGACCTACAGCGGCCAGGACCTGAGCAACCGCAAGGGCCTGATCCTCAGCAGCGGCGCCCCCACCGTGCTCACCACTGCCAGCCTGCACAACCAGGGCGGCACCGTGCAGGGCGACAGCCTGAACGTCACCGCCAACAGCGTCGATAACGGCAGCGGCGGCCTGATGGCAAGCCTGGTCGGCAACCTGCAATTGACCGTCGAAGCCCTGGCCAACCGTGGCGGCAAACTGTTCGGCAAAGAACACGTGACCGTCAGCGGCGCGACCCTCGACAACAGCGCGGGCGGCCAGGTCAGCGGCAATCAGATCAGCCTGACCTCACGTGACACCCTCACCAATCAGGGCGGCCTGATCGAAGCCATCCAGGGCCTGACCCTTACCGGCGGCAACCTGGATAACAGCGCCAGCGGGCAACTGCGTGCGCTGGGCGGCGCCAGCAGCAGCGTCAACCTCAGCGGTGCGTTGAACAACCAGAACGGCACGCTCGAATTCGGCAGCCAGGCCTTCAGCCTTGACGCCGCCAGCCTCAACAACCAGAGCGGCATGCTGCAACACGCCGGCACCGGCCTGTTCCACCTCAACACCGCCAGCCTCTTCGGCAGCCAGGGCAATATCCAGGGCATGGGCAGCGCCGACTGGGCGTTCGGCAACGTCGACGGCCTGGGCCGCGTGCAACTCAACGACGTGCTCACCTACAAGAGCGACCAGGCGCTGGCCCTCAAGGCCGGCGACCGCATGGCCAGCGCCAAGGGCTTGATCCTCAACGTGGCCAGCCTGGACAACGGCGGCGAACTGCTCAGCGACGGTGACATCAGCATCACCACCGGCGATATGAGCAACAGCGGCCGCGTCTCGGCCCTGCAAACACTCACCGTCGCCGCCAACAACCTCAGCCAGAACGGCGGCCGCCTGGCCGCCACCAATACCCGCCTGACCCTGGGCGGCACCCTGGACAACCTCGGCTTCCTCACTGCCCGCCAGCAACTGGATATCGCCGCCGCGCAAATCAACAACCGTGGCACCCTCGGTGCCCAGGGCGCGGTGAACCTCACGGCGGTCAACGGCATCACCAATGCCGCCGATTCGCTGCTGTTCAGCGGCGGCGATATGACCTTGCGCAGCAATGGCTTCAGCAACAGCTATGGCGACGTCTACAGCAAAGGCAACTTGAGCTTCGCCGCACGGGATGGCGGGCGTGCCGTGCTGTTCAGCAACCGCTCCGGCACCGTGGAAAGCGAAGGCTCCATCGGCATCAATGCAGGCTTTATCGAAAACGCCAAGGACGAATTCGAACTCGGGCAGACGCTCACCACCGGCAGCCTGTATTGGGTTTGTTCGCAACACTGCGGCGAGAAAGACGACTGGGAACGTGGCGAGATCACCATCTACGAAACGTACCTTGAGGCGGCGACCAAGGATTCAGTATCGGCGCGCCTGGTGGCCGGCAAAAACATGCTGCTGCAAGGCGACAATGTGCAGAACCGCTACAGCCTGATGGCCGCCAATGGCGACCTGAGCATCACCGCCGGTGACCTGCTCAACCAGGGCGCCGCCACGCGCACGGGGCAGCGCAAGATTGTCGTCAACACGCCGGGGCACGTTCCCGACGATTTGTTTGAACGCATGCGCTATGTCGACGTTCCCGCGTTCAATGCGGCCACGGCGGCGGGCAATTTCGATAAGGCGCGCTTCGAAGAACTGAAAAACCGTTCGCCCAATAGCCGGCCTTTCGTCCACTCAAGCGACGTCACCACCTGGACCAGCAACGGCGGCCCCGGCTACGACGCCACCCTGCAGGCGGGCGGCACGGTCAACCTCAACGTCGCCCGCACCCTGCAAAACGGCACGCTGCACAACAACACCCTGGCCCAGTTGACCGGCACCCTCGGCGACGACCAGACCGGCATCCCCGTCGGCGGCATCAACATCAACCTGAGCAAACACGCCAACGACCCGAGCGCCCAGGCCCCCGGCAGCGTCTTGCCCGTCGTAGGCGTGGCCCCCGGCGGCGGCTTCGTACCGGTGGACTACACCGGCACCGCCTTCGCCCCGGTCGACCCCACCACCTCGCCCACCTTCCAACTGCCCAAGGGCGAGTACGGCCTGTTCGTCAAAAACGCCGACCCCACCAGCCATTACCTGATCGAGACCAACCCCGAGTTCACCTCGGTGTCCGGTTTCTTCAGCTCCGACTACATGCTCGGCAAACTCGGCTTCAACGCCGACAACGCCTGGCGCCGCCTCGGTGACGGCCAGTACGAAACCCGCCTGATCCGCGACGCCGTCCTCGCGCAAACCGGCCAACGCTTCCTCGCCGGCGGGCTGTACAGCGACGCCGACCAGTTCCGCTACCTGATGGACAACGCGCTGGCCAGCAAAGACGCCCTGCGCCTGAGCCTCGGCGTGGCCCTCACCGGCCAGCAAGTCGGCGCCCTGACCCACGATATCGTGTGGATGGAAAACCGCGTCATCGATGGCCAGACCGTCCTCGTGCCCGTGCTCTACCTGGCCCAGGCCGACTCGCGCAACGTGCGCGGCAACAGCCTGATCCAGGGCCGCGACCTCAACCTCGTCACCGGCGGCGACCTGATCAACGTGGGCACCCTGCGCGCCAGCAACAACCTTACCGCCATCAGCAGCGGCAGTATCTACACCGGCGGCCTGGTCGAGGCCGGCAACAACCTGAGCCTGCTGGCCCAGGACAGCATCCGTAATGCCATGGCCGGCGAAATTCGCGGCAAACAAGTCAGCCTCACGGCCCTCAAAGGCGACGTCACCAACGACACCACCGCCATCCAGGTGCGTGACGGCGTCGGCATGCGCACCCTCACCGACACCAGCGCCGGCACCATCGTCGCCCGCGAAAACCTCGCCATCGACGCCGGCCGCGACCTCACCAACCGAGGCGCGCTGGTAGCGGGCAACGACGCCAACCTTACCGCCGGCCGCGACCTCAACCTCATCGCCGCCAGCGACACCAGCGTCAAACACGAGACCCGCGACGACGGCGAGAAATCCAGCATCACCACCGACGTCAAAAACCTCGCCGCCAGCGTCACGGCGGGCGGCAACCTCAACCTGCAGGCCGGGCAAGACGTCAACATCATCGGCAGCACCGCCACCGCCGGCAAAGACCTCAACATCGCTGCCGGCCGCGACCTCAACGTCGCCTCGGTCAGCGACATGCACAACGTCGAAGGCAAGGAAAAGCACGGCAAAAAACGCATCAAGACCTCGGACGACCAGACCACCCAAGTGGCAAGCGTGCTGACGGCGGGTGGGGATTTTGTCAGCCAGGCTGGGCGTGACACCACGATTGTGGCGAGCAGGATCAGTGCGGGGAATGAGGCTTATCTGTATAGCGGGGATAAGTTGAGTTTGTTGGCGGCTGAGAACAGTACGCATACGTTGTATGACATGAAGGAGAAGGGCAGTTGGGGCGCTAAAAAGGCGCAGACGGATGAAGTCACCCGCACGACCCAGGTAGGCACCGAAATCAAGACTGGCGGCAACCTGACACTGAAAAGTGAAGGCGACCAGCTGTATCAAGTCGCCAAGCTCAACAGCGGCAAGGACATCATCCTCGACAGTGGCGGTGCGATCGTCTTTGAAGGGGTCAAGGACCTGCACGATGAGAGCCATACCAAGAGCAAAAGCGACCTATCGTGGTTCAGCGCCAAAGGTAAAGGCAACACGGATGAAACCCTGCGCCAGAGCGAGCTGGTTGCTCAAGGGCAGCTTGTTATTAAAGCCGCCGAAGGGATACGCATCGATGTTAAACAGGTTGATCAGCAGACCGTAAGTCAAACCGTCGATGCGATGGTCAAGGCTGATCCTAACCTGGCTTGGCTGAAACAGGCTGAGGCGCGTGGCGACATTGATTGGCGCCAGGTGAAGGAGATTCACGAGAGCTTCAAGTACGACAACTCAGGGTTGGGCGCCGGTGCCAAGATTGCGATAGCAATCATGATGGCGGCGATTATGGGGCCGGTAGGATTCGGGTTGCAGGGAGCCACCCTTGCGGTGAGCACCAGCCTGAGTACGACGGCAGTCACCAGCACCATCAATAACAAAGGCAATTTGGGCGCAGCGCTTAAGGAAACGGTCAGCGCCAATAGCCTGAAAAGCGCAGCAGTCGCCGGGTTTACGGCGGGAGCCCTTGAGTATGCCGACACCAATTGGTTCGCTGGTGCTGACGGCGCAGGTGCAGGCACAACCACCGTCCAAGGTGTTACCCCAAGTACGGGCTCAACCTTGGCGGTTACTAACTCTTCCAAAGATATTTTCACCTGGACGTCAGCGGGTGATATCGCGCTGCGTACCGGAGGCCGGGCGGTAATCTCTAGTGGGATTTCAACGGCCGTCCAAGGTGGAAGTTTCGGCGACAATTTCAATGCTGCCTTGCTGGGAGAGGCTGGCAACGTTGCGATGGCTACCGGGTTTAATTGGGTGGGTGATTACGTCACGTTCCCTAATGGGAGTCCTCAGAAGATTATTGCGCATGCTTTGATGGGCGGATTGCTGGCGGAAGCGACGGGCAGTGATTTCAAAACTGGGGCTGCGGCTGCGGGGTTGAACGAAGCGTTAATTAATCAGTTAGCTTGGGCAGCCCAAGATAATAAAGACATCATGTTGATGCTTTCACAACTGACCGGTTTGGTGGCGGCGGCTGCGGTAGATGGCGACCTGGAAAAGGGCGCACAGGTAGCACAAAAGGCGACTACGTTTAACTACTTAACCCATCAAAAATTCGATGAAGTTAGAGATTGCATATCGGGTAGGACCTGTTCGACAGACGCTGAAAAAATTGCTGCGAAAACAGAAGCCGAAAGACTAAGTAAGTTTTTGGACGACGAAATGAACGATATATGCTCCAAAAACCCCGGTAGCGATAGCTGCCGGACGGCGGTGAGCTCTGCTATAAAGTATACGGCTATTAAAGATGCGTGGAATGTGATGCACGGAGACGTTGAGCGCTCATCAAAAAACACTTTCGATTATTTATACAATACTGAAGAAGGAAAAGACTCCTTTGTATCCTACTTCAATACAATTGATAATCGAGCAAACTTTTTTAGTGCCAGTGATACCTATGAACATCAATTGGGCATTGGTGCAAAATGGTTTGGGGGCGCAGATACTGTTTCGCGTGCACCTTTTACCGGGTTGGGGGCGGACGGGAATGCCTCATATATCACCTTTGGTGCTGGGTGGGTGTTAGCGCCTGTTTATGATTGGCGGAAGGCGGCAGGAGATGCTCTTATGGCTGGAGGGTATGAAAACTTCAAGGCGCTATATAATGGGAAAGCGACCGACCCAGTGGCCTGGGACATTAATCAATTGAAAGCTGAACAGAGAACTTTACAACCTATTCATGAAAAATACCTAAGCGGATATGATACATTTTTAGGGGTCTCAAAATACATGACAGATTCTGACAAAGGTGCAAAAAAATTGCCACTTGACGTGCCCAGTATTAGTGGTGGTGTAGATGTCTTGGATTATAAGTCTAGGGTTGAGTTTGGTTGTAAGTTACTAGGCTATGGTGTCAGTCAAGGGTGTAAACCATGACGTTGAATACATATCCCCGAATAAAAGTTTTTTTCGCATTCATGTTGTGCCCCTTTTTTTCGGGGGTAGCCGCTGTGCCCTTAATGTTGATTTCGATATTGATAACGGTGTTTAAGAATTCATCATTAATTGGGGAGGTGAGAGGGGGTGAGGTTTTTTCGTTATTTATTACCATTCCCTTAATGGCGCAGTTGATTTTTTTTCTTCCTGCATTAGTTTTTTCTCTAATGTTGGTTTTTGTAAAGCCTGTGGGCAGTTTTAAAGTGTACCTAATGATTTCAGTTGTCGGCGCAGTTGTTTCTACTGCATGGATGTTTGGTGTGGTTTTTTTCTTCATAAGTGAGGTTGAAAATTATCATGTGATGAGAAATATGTTTCCCGTGTTTTTGAGTTTTTTGTTAGGCGGAATCTCTACTTGGGCTGCTGCTTACTGGTGCCTCCCTAAAATAAAAAATAACTAGAGTGGTAATAAATGTCTTGGGGTTGAATGAATGGATGAGTCGTTGACAACTGTAACTAGAAGAATTAACTCTGAAGGAAAAGTCGAGTGTCATTTAGGCTTTTATTCTGATTGGGATGGTTTTGACTCGATTGTAAAATATTTAAAAAAATATTGGCAGGCAAGCCCAGTTCAATTTGCTGATAATATTTATTCTCGACGTTGGGTATTGATATGTAATGGGGTCGCGTTAACTGTTTATCACGATGTCAGATAGGGAATTATTTAGTTGTGGAAAATGGTGAAGATAAGGATAACTTGCTCGGTCAGATCGAGGCGGATTTGATTGAGCGGTTCCGTTGAATGCTAGCCAGTAATTTTGCTACCTTTTCATCTTCATAGAAAATTACTTGAGAAGAGCGGGCGAGAGAGGGGGCATTTTAATTTGAGATAGCAGTGAAAAGCCTATTAATAAATTTGTACGCTTTTCTGTTGCAAAGCTCGAAAATTACTGTGGATGGTATCGTAGCGAGGAAGATTCTGGATATCCGAGTTCAGCCTGGCGGGTTGTCTGAATCGAGTAAAATTATAGAGTATGGTAAGCAATGGAATATTGCTGTCATCATTAAAGAATTTGGCAGCTAATCATATGTTTGAGGTTGAAATTTTTTTTAGTGAGGGCTTGTACGATAGCTCTCCAGATGTATGGGCGCGTTTAGAGCAACAGCTCAATGACTTTAAAGGCTCCGAGGTGAACGATGGATTCACCGGTGAAAAAATGTTGCTTGCCAAAGTTTCGCACTACTTGAAACAGAATAAGAGCAAGAGTTTTTTTGTTGAGTTAGCTGGTGGCTCTGTAGAATTTTCGCTTGTGGCGGATAAAGAACTGTGCCGATTAGATATAAAGAATCTCGCAAATTCTCTTGAGATGGCGCACTCGTTGATTGCTGCATTAACAGATGAGCCAGCTTTCGTTCAGGCTCGAGTTTACGATGCTGAATATGATCGGTGGCAAAATGCCGAGAATATCACACTTTTCGAAGTGGCCAATGTTGAGCACTCCCAACTGCCTAAAAAAAGCAATGGATTACCTTTTCCGCTTACCCAAGAGGTTGTAGATATATCAAATAATCCTGGGCGCTGGGTTTTGCGGAAAGGTTATATAGAAGCTGTTGGTTCGCCAATGTGGGTTAGTAAGTCTCTGCTTAACTCATTAGGCGTGGACGAAAAAGAGTTGATGAATGTCGACTGTTTTTCCGTGGAAGATTTGGGTGGTGTTTTGAAGATTGTTGCTTGTGAGCAGTGTTTCACAGCGATGTAGGTATCCAGGCTGAGAGGCAGGTCATGCTGAGAAAGATTTTATTTAAAGTGTGAGGTCTAGAGCCGTGCAATGGAAGCGTGCTGAATAAGGGGCTGAGAGGAAGTAAGCGGAGAAAAAGGGGATAGAAAAAAGGACAGATTTATTTAAATTAGAGTTGAAAATCTTATTAGATAAAACTGTCAACTTTTGTTGCCGTTGGGAAGGAAGTGAGAAGGAAAAGTGATTTGGCCTAGATCAAGGTTACAGGCGTTTTTGTTATTGTTGATTTATGTGTTTTTATTGTTTTTGTTGTTGGGGGTTATCGCAAAATTCATGGGGGCGCTGATTAATTATTCAAAGATTGGTGTATGGGATTTCAGTTGGGCTGACGTCGTAGATATGTTGCCCGGTGTTTATGCCTACGCAATACCTACTGGGGTAGGAGTTTGGATACAGTCCTGGTTGAAAAATCGTAAAGAGCGTGAGTCTAACGATAAAGATAGTGGCCAAGGGAATTGAGCACAAAGCGGGCGACGCCAAGGCCGCCCGATTTTCACTCACGACGGATCGGCATTAAGCCTGCGACTGATGACATCCAGCAAATCGCACCCATCGCGCAGCGGAATGGCCAGCAAATGGGCGAAGTCTGAAAGCACTACGGCATCGCTGCTGAGTTGTTCGCGAAAGGCCAGGTTTTCCAGCAGTTGGGTGACGGCCCGAATGCGGTGCACGGCGGCGTCGTGAAGGACGTCGAGAGGTGCCTGGGTGTCGATGATCAGCGCTGGGATGGTGCAGTCGTGGCCGGTTAGGGGCATGTATCGATTCATCATTAAGCTCTCTGGATTATTGAGGGCTCGTTCTTCGGGTCGCCAAACCCGGTCGCCTTTTGAGCGACCGCCGGACTATAAGCCGCACCACCAAACCCACGCAAGGCATCAAAATGCCGCCCCGTCGAAGAGTGCCACCACGATCCCTAATGTCTTCCCACTCATTGCCGACATACTGCCGACGAGCGAACGCATCACTAATACGCCAATCCACAAGCCCCACCCCAAACATTAAAGGACCAATGTGAAAAACCTCCTCCTGATCCTCCTCACCACCCTCATCCTGGGCGGTTGCGTCAGCCACCCCCTCACTCCCGAAAACCGCGCGCAGATCAAGACCGTCAACGTCCTGCCCGTGAAGTGGGAAAAGAACATGGTGTACTTCGGCCGCGAGCAGGCTTGGGGCGCTGCCCTGGGTGCTGGGCTGGGCGCGGGTGCCGGCATGGCCAGCGGGGCGTCCAAGGTGGGCACTGCGGCGTTGAGCGGTGCAGGGTTTGCCGCCGGCATGAAGCTCGGGCAGTTGGCCGAGATGCCGACGCCGGTGGCCATTCTGGCGGTGATGGAGGCGGAAAAACTCGATGTAGGCGTGTTGCTCAAGCAGGGCTTTGTCGATGCGCTGGGCAAGACTTCGACGCTCAAGGTGGTCGGCGACGATGAACCGGCCGATGCGCAGATCCAGTTGACCGTGTCCGAGTGGGGCTTTCGCCTGACCCAGGGTTTCAGCAGCGTGATTTACCCCACCCTCAGCGTGGTGGCGCAGATGAATCGCGGCGATGAAATGATCTGGCGCACCTTTGAAACGGTGACGCCATTCAATGGCCAGAACGTTTATGGCTACACGCCGCTCACCTATCGCACCGACCCTGAAGCCTTGCGTCGGGCGTTGACCGGGATTACGCAGATTTCTGCGCAGTATCTGGTGAAGGAGCTCAAGTAAGTCTGATGGTGAGGTAACGCGGTTGGTTGGTGCGGGCGTGATGGTGAACGCTCAGGCACCGTGTGTTTCTGGTTGCTCGCGTTATCGTTGGGGATCTTCGCGAGCAAGCTCGCTCCTACGGGATTGGGGGCGTGTCGCATGGTTTTGAACATTTTGTTTATCTCGATGTCTTTACCCCGCCCACCCGCAACCGGTCGGGCTGCATGGACTGCAGCGTTTTCAAATGACATTAAGGATTGATGTGAACCTCTCCCTATTACGGCCTCCTGTCTGCCACCGCCTGCGGTGCACCGGCTCGCGCCTGCGATTCCCAGGGACGCCGGGAGAGCCTCATTCGGATCGATTGATCCTTTCGTACAGCACACCTACTGCTGCCGGGCTATTGGCGGCTTTGACTGTAGTTCATGGAGTTTGAAATGAAGCGCAAGCAGTTCCAGAAAAGTCTGTTGGCAATCATGGTCGGCGCAATCAGCACGCAGGTGCTGGCAGTCGAGTTCGACCTGGGTCAGGGCAAGAATATTTGGGCCAATGAGACGTTCAACGAGCCGGTCACCATTAACGGCAAGTTTTCCCGGGTGGTCGATTCCAACACCACTGACCCCGCCGGTCTCGGCTTTGTGAACACCAACATTCAAGGCTCGCTGATCAACCGCGCAGACATCACGCTGGACTCACAGGGCAAAACCATTCGCGCGATCGCCATCGACCCGATGTTCTGGTCTGGCCCTTCCAATCTGACTCCCGGCACCATCACCGGGGATGTGGTTCAGGCGGGCAATATCCTGATGAACCATGGCGCCTACGAAGGGCTTGAAATCGGTGCCACCACCATTGGTGGCAGCGTTATCAACTCCGGCACCATCCGTTCCACACCACCAGTGAGCGCCGAGCCGTTTCCAGGCTATCTGGGCGGTGGCGAAGGCATTTACCTGCACGGCACCACCATTGCGGGCGACGTTTCCAACACCGGTGTGATCGACATGGCCGGTCCGGATGCGATTGGCTTGATCCTTGACGTCAGCGGCGACACGCCGACCACCATCGGCGGCAAGCTGTTGAACTCGGGTTCGATTATCGCCACCGGTGAAGGCGCCTGGGGCATGGAAGTGGAAACCGACACCAACCCCCTGCGTATTGAAAACAGCGGCCTGATTTCCGCCACTGGCAATGAGGCGAGGGGGCTGAGCTTTTTCTCCGGCACCGTCGATTACATTCTCAACACCGGCACCATTGAAGCCAAGGGCGCGTCGGCCAATGCCTTCGATCTGTCCGGCGCCAGCTTTGCGCAGAACAGTGCCACGGGCGCACGGGGTATCGTCAACCGTGGGCTCATCGCGGCGGACGGCACGGCGATCCAGGTGGATGCGGCCAGGCAGGTCGCGGCGTTTGAAATCAACCAGCAAGCCGGCGAAATCCGCAGCAACAGCGGCATCGCCGTCGACGCCAACAACCTCGCCAGCCTGAACTGGACCGGCGGCAAAATCACCGGCGACCTGCTCAACCTCAGCGCCGTCAACATCGGCGGTCAGGCGGGTTTCAGCGGTAGCCGTATCATCGCGCCGGTGTCGGTCAATTCAGGTTCGCTGAACCTCTCGGCGCCCGGCACTGCAATCACCGGCGACCTCAATGTGGCCAGCGGTGCGGGCATCGATATGCACCTGGCCGACAGCGTGGTGCCGACCACGCCGTACCTCACCGTCAACGGCACGGCCAATCTGGCTCAAGCTTCCAAGCTGACGGTCAGCGCCAACCCGGGCGACTTCGCGGCGCCTAAAGCCGGCACGCAATACACCTTGCTGCAAGCCACCAACGTGCAGAACAACGGCGTAGCGGTCGCCAGCGCTTCGTCGTTGCTCGACGTGCTCAGCTACTCGGCCGACGCGCAGACGGTCAAGGCCGTGGTGGCGGTGAAAAGCGACCAGCAAGTTCAGCAGGAACTGGCGGGTGTCAGCGCGGGTGCGTCGGCCGCGACCGCCGTCAATGTGCTGAAAAACGATGTGCTCGGCGGGCTCAACCAGAACGATCCAGTGTTCCAGAGCCTGGCCAACGCCGGGACTGCGCAGCAACTGGCGCAGCTCGCCGATCAACTCACGCCGGACGTCAACCGTGGCGCCCTCGACGTGGCTTTGTCGGGGCAAACCGTGGTCAACGGCGCGATCTTCAATCGCCTCACCGACCAGCGTGAAAGCCACCAGGTCGGCGGCGTGTGGGTGCAGGGCCTGAGCAGCAACATGGACCAGGACGGCCGTGGCGGCAACAACGGTTACTCGGCCAACAGCAGCGGCATGGCAGTGGGCGTGGACGGTCGTGTGAACGACACCACCACTTTGGGCGTGGCCTACAGCTACCTCAATTCCAACATCCATTCGGACCTGGGCAACAAGACCGACGTCGAGGGCCACGCGCTGTCGCTGTACGGCAACTGGGCGCTGCAAAACTGGTTTGTGGATGGCAGCCTCAGCTACGGCCATAACGACAATGACAGCAAGCGCCACGTCGCGGGCACCACGGCCAAGGGCAGTTACGACAGCAATGTATTGTCGGCCAGCGTGATCGGCGGCTACAGCTTCAAGCCGTCCCAGGCGGTGGTGATCGAGCCGCGTGTGGCTGCGCGCTATGCCAACGTGCGCATGGATGGCTACACCGAGAAAGGTTCGTCGGCGGCCTTGAGCACGTCTTCGCAACGTTATGAAGTGGGCGAACTGGGTGCCGGTGTGCGGTTGGCGGGCAACTTGCCGATGGGCGCGGGCAGCCTGCAACCGGAAGCGACCTTGATGGCCTACCACGACCTGATGGGCGATCGCGTGGCGCAAACCTCCAGCTTCGTCGCCGGTGGTTCGGCGTTTACCGTGACCGGCGCATCGGTGGCGCGTGACAGCTACGAGGCCAGCGTGGGCGTGAACTACCAAGTGTCGGACTTCACCGTCGGCGCCAGCTACACCCGCCAGGCGCGCAGTGGTTTTGACGCCGACGGCGTAATGCTCAAGGCCCGCTACGCCTTCTAAGCAACACCGCAAAACAAAGTGTGGGAGGGGGCTTGCTCCCGATTGCGGAGGGTCAGTCAATGATGTGTTGGCTGGCTCACCGCCATCGGGGGCAAGCCCCCTCCCACACTGATATCAGAGGCATCACGCTCTACGTAAGCAGGTTGAGACAGCGCAAGCTGCCCCGGCCCCGCTGCTCCGGATTCACGCAAACCAAATGTGGGAGGGGGCTTGCCCCCGATAGCGGTAGACCAGTCAGTAATGGGTTGACTGACCACATTGGATCTCCACATTCCAGAGGTTTGTGTTGGATTTCACTACTCGGGCCGAAACACCTTGAGAACCGCTCTTAACCCCGTAAAATGCCGCAGCCGTTGCATCACAGTCTTTCAGGGAAGAACTCAGGCCAGCATAGTGTCCAGGCTGCCTAACTCCTTGGAAAACCCAGCAACGCTGATTTCCTCACCCAAGGAGCACCCTGTGAAGACACTCTCCAAAATCCTGCTGTCGGGCCTCACCGCCGCGGCGCTGTTGACCGTGGCCGGTTGTGCCACCGAGAGCAACCGCGCGATGCCGGTGGAGCAAGTCGCCAGCGCCCACGTCGCCTATTCCGGCGTGCGTGTGCCGATTGCCGTGGGCAAGTTCGATAACCGCTCCAGCTACATGCGCGGCATCTTCTCCGATGGCGTTGACCGTCTCGGCGGCCAGGCCAAGACCATCCTGATCACCCACTTGCAGCAGACCAACCGCTTCAGCGTGCTGGACCGCGACAACATGGGCGAAACCTCCCAGGAAGCCAAGATCAAAGGCACCGTGCAGAAGCTCAAGGGCGCTGACTACGTGGTGACCGGCGATGTGACCGAGTTCGGCCGCAAGGAAACCGGCGACCGCCAGCTGTTCGGCATCCTCGGCCGTGGCAAGACCCAAGTGGCCTACGCCAAAGTCGCGTTGAACATCGTCAACATCAACACCTCCGAAGTGGTGTATTCCACCCAGGGCGCCGGTGAATACGCGCTGTCCAACCGTGAAGTGGTCGGTTTCGGCGGCACCGCCAGCTACGACTCCACCCTCAATGGCAAGGTGCTCGACCTGGCCATGCGCGAAGCGATCAACCGCCTGGTCGACGGCATCAACGCCGGCGCCTGGAACCCGCGTAACTGATCAGCCACACCACAAGGAGCAGTACACGGATGAGCAAGGCAGTGAAGTTGGCGCTGATGCTGACAGCAATCGCGACGGTAGCCGGGTGCCAGACGGCGCCCCAGCCCCTGTATCAATGGGAGAGCTACCAGCCGCAGGTTTACGAATACTTCAAGGGCGAGCCCAAGGAAGCGCAGGTGGAAGCACTGGAACGCGATCTGCAGAAGATCAACGCCAGTGGCCGCAAGGCGCCGCCGGGTTACCATGCGCACCTGGGCATGCTGTACATGAACATGGGCAAGGATGATCAGATGGTGCAGGAGTTTCGCACCGAGAAGGCCCTGTTCCCCGAGTCCGCTGCGTACATGGACTTTCTGCTGAAAAACGCCAAGACCGGAGTCGCCACCAAATGAGCCTGTTAAAACTCACCGGCGCCTTGCTGGCCCTGGCGTTGCTCGGCGGTTGCGCGGCGCCCAAGACGGTTGATTATTCGGCGTACAAACAGGCGCGGCCCAAGTCGATCCTGGTATTGCCGCCGATCAATGAATCGCCGGAAGTGCAGGCGTCCTACAGCCTGGTGTCGCAAGTCACCTACCCGTTGGCCGAAGCCGGCTACTACGTGTTGCCGATTGCCCTGGTGGACGAAACCTTCCGCCAGAACGGCCTGACCACCGCCAACGACATCCAGGGTGTGCCGCCGACCAAGCTGCATGACATCTTTGGTGCGGACGCGGCGTTGTACATCACGGTCAGTGAATACGGCACCAAGTACATGTTGATCTCCAGCGACACCTCAGTGACGGCCTCGGCCAAGCTGGTGGACCTGCGCACCGGCACCACCCTGTGGACCGGCGCAGCGCGTGCATCCAGCGAGGAAGGCAACAACAACGGTGGCGGCCTGGTGGGCATGCTGATCACGGCGGCGGTCAAGCAGGTGATTAACAGTTCCACCGATGCCGCGCACCCGATTGCCGGTATCACCAGTGCGCGCCTGCTGTCGGCAGGTCAACGCACCGGCATCCTGTACGGCCCGCGTAACCCGAAATACGGCACGGACTGACGTTCTTCAAACACTGAAGATCAACTGTGGGAGGGGGCTTGCCCCCGATGACGGTGTATCAGTCACTACTGCAGTGGCTGACCCACCGCTATCGGGGGCAAGCCCCCTCCCACATTGTTTTTTTGCTGTGAGGTCAATTGGGGTTTAACCCGAACCCCACCCACCTCGCGTCTGACCTTGTGAACGGCTCATTCATTCACGAGGCCCAGCCCATGTCCCACGCTCTGCTCTCCCAGCGTCCTGCTGCCCAAGGCTTCACCGTTACCCTGCTGGTGGCGCTGGCCGGATGCGGGCTGTCGTCGTCCCCCGACCTGGCAAAACCGGCGGAACCCGTCGCAGCGCTTCAAAGCGCCCCGGCCCAGGGCGCGTTGGTCAAACGCATGGCCATGCCGGCGCCGATGATGATGCGGGAGATGGCGACCCGGGATGAGCGCAGCGAACCGCGCGAGCAATACGCCAACCTGCCCGACAACCCGGTGCATCGCGTCGCCGAAGCACCGGTCTCCACCTTCAGCGTGGATGTCGACACCGGCAGCTATGCCAACGTAAGACGCTTCCTCAACCAGGGCCGCCTGCCGCCCGAAGGCGCGGTGCGATTGGAGGAAATGGTCAACTACTTCCCTTACGACTATGCGCTGCCTACCGATGGCTCACCCTTTGGCGTCACCACTGAAGTCGCCGCCACGCCGTGGAACCCACGCACGAAACTCTTGCGCATCGGTATCAAGGCGTCCGACAAAACCGTGGCAGAACTGGCCCCGGCCAACCTGGTATTTCTGGTGGATGTGTCCGGCTCCATGGACCGTCGCGAAGGCCTGCCGCTGGTCAAAAGCACGCTGAAATTATTGGTGGATCAACTGCGTGACCAGGACCGCGTGTCACTGGTGGCATACGCCGGTGAATCGCGCGTGGTGCTCAAGCCCACCTCCGGGCGTGACAAAACCACGATCCGCAACGCCATCGACCAACTCAGCGCCGGTGGCGCCACCGCTGGTGCGTCCGGTATCGAACTGGCCTACCAGATGGCCCGCGAAGGCTTTATCGACCAGGGTATCAACCGCATCCTGCTGGCCACCGACGGTGACTTCAACGTGGGCATCAGCGACTTCGACAGCCTCAAGCACATGGCGGCGGACCAGCGCAAAAGCGGCGTATCGCTGACCACCCTCGGCTTTGGCGTAGACAACTACAACGAACACCTGATGGAACAACTGGCCGACGCCGGTGACGGCAACTACGCCTACATCGACAATTTACGTGAGGCACGCAAGGTGCTGGTGGACCAGCTCAGCTCGACCCTGGCGGTGGTGGCGCGGGATGTGAAATTGCAGGTGGAATTCAACCCGGCACAGGTCAGCGAATACCGCCTGCTCGGCTATGAAAACCGCGCCCTGAAGCGTGAGGATTTCAACAACGACAAAGTCGATGCCGGCGAAATTGGCGCAGGGCACACGGTGACCGCGTTGTATGAAATCGTGCCGAAGGGCGCGAAGGGCTGGCTGGAGCCGTTGCGCTATGCCAGAGCGCCTGCGGCTGAAAACACCTCGGCCGAACTGGCGACGGTGCGCGTACGCTACAAACCGGCTGCGGGCGGTGACAGCCAGTTGATCGAACGCGCCGTCGACAAAACGACTACCAAGCCCAGCAGCGACCTACGCTTCAGCGCCGCCGTGGCCGCCTTCGCCCAACAGCTCAAGGGCGATGGCCGCTACACTGGCAACATGAGCTGGCAGGACACCGCCGCCCTGGCCCGCTCGGCCCGAGGCGACGACCCGTTCGGCCTGCGCAACGAATTCGTGCAACTGGTGGAACTGGCCCAAAGCCTAAAACCCTTATCCCGAGCACAATGAAGATCAAATGTGGGAGGGGGCTTGCCCCCGATAGCGGCCTATCATTACCAAATGTGCTGACTGACCCACCGCCATCGGGAGCAAGCCCCCTCCCACACTTGAACCCGCTTCGGCTTATAAAAAGGAGTCTGCCCACTACATGGCCGTTCCAGACGATCCACCCAGCGACGAATCGCTGCTGGCCCGCTACCGCACCGGCGACGCTGCTGCGTTCGAAGCCTTGTACGCCCGGCACCGCCAGGGCCTGTACCGCTTCCTCGTATCCCTGTGCAACAAACCCGAACTGGCCGAAGAAATCTACCAGGACACCTGGCTCAGCCTGATCCGCAGCACCACCCAGCCACAAGGCCGGGCGAGTTTTCGCACCTGGTTGTTCCAGATTGCGCGCAACCGCCTGATCGACCACTGGCGCAAGCACGGCCTGCACAACCCGCTGCACGACAGCTACGACGAGTTGCTGCACGCCCAGCCCGACGACAGCGCCGGCCCCGAACAGCAACTGAGCCTGAACCGCGACCAGGCGCGCCTCGACGCCGCCGTGCAAGCCTTGCCCGAAGACCAGCGCGAAGTCTTCCTGCTGCGCCTGCACGGCGACCTCGAAGTCCCGCAAATCGCCACCCTCACCGGTGCCCCGCTGGAAACCGTTAAAAGCCGCTTGCGCTATGCCCTGCAGAAATTGCGGCGCCTGCTGGCCGACGAGGTAACTGTATGACTGACGCCCGAGACCCGAACGATCCGCGCGACGAAGCGCTGATTCAGCACTATCGCCAGAACAGCGCCGGCGAACCGCCCGCATTCCTGGACACATTCATTCTCAACGCCGCCCGCCGCGAAGCGCCTGCCCCCAAGCCCAGCCTGTGGCAACGCTGGCTGCGGCTGTGCCGGCAACCGCGTTGGCAGATGGCGTTCGCCAGCGTGGCCGGTGTGGCGTTGCTGGCGGGCGTGATGACGCGCACCCCCGAGCTTGCCCCGGTGCAAAACACCCGCCTCGCTGCCCCGGCAGCTTTCTCCGCGCCTGCGCCCATGAGCGCGCCGTCGCGTGCCGAGTCGTTCAGCGCCGAAATGAACAGTGACGCCTTGCCCCAAGGCAAGCTGGCCAAGCGCGCAGTGCCTGACCCGCTGGAGCAGGGCTTGCAGGAAGTATTGCGCCTGCGCGCAGTCGGCGATGAGGGTGCCGCGACGGCGAAACTGGCCGAATTGCAAAAACGTTTCCCTGCGCAAAATCTTGAGGAGCGGCTTAAGGCATTGCAGCCTCACTGACGCTGTGGCGATGGAATCGCGGGATACCATCGCCCCTGTTCACTCATCTTGCACTGAACCTATTACGCAATAGCCCAATGCCATGGATGCTATTTGCTATCATTTAATTGAGCAGGGCAGCCAGAAGTTTAAAGTGAATTTAAAGTACGAGTTGATATGAGTAAAAAATATTTAATTGAGAATTTTATGATATCCATTTTCATATTTGTTCTCTTCTTTACCGACATTTTTGGAGCGAGCACTTTTGTGGAGGATATTAGCTTCACTGTTATGATTTTAGGAGCAGGCAGTATTTTCTTGTTTCCGTTCTCTCGATTTATAATCGAGCAGACTGCGCTTCGATTTACGCGTCGTGAATTCTGGACGACCGGCTTACTGACGGAGTCGCCTGGGAAAAACGGGTTGTATGTGATTTTTTATATGGTGTGCATCGTTTTTGCCATTCCTGCCGTGCTTGGGTACCTATTCTATTCAGCACTAAAAAAAGTGGCCTAAAAAGGCCACTTCGTTTTTTTAGAAAGGAAGCACCGCGTCGAGTGCATCGTTGAATTGCTTAACACGTTTATCGTCAATAAATGCACTGACAAATGCCATGATCAGCGCAAACGCCACAATCCCCACGGGTGACGAAACAGTCACACCGAACGCAAAAGCAATCAAACCTGTTGCCGCAGCACCTGCAAACAGTGTTTCCACTTTCAGTGCCGTGTTATTCCAATCGCCTGTCGCGTAGCTTTTACTTACTTCATTATGCAAGTCATAGGCATCAATGGCTTTGCCTACATAACCAAAGCCTTTGGCAAACCTGTTCAGGTTTTTTCCCAACTCCGCGCTATCAAGCGAGTCCAGGGCATTGACGATGGCCGCGCGGTCAGCCGCACTGAATTTCTTATCCAGCGCGCCTTTGTATTGCTCAAAGGCATTCAGGGCCTCTTGTGCGCTGCGAAGCTTTTTGCCCTTCGCACTGTCGGCCAATTCTGCTGAGAGCGTTGACATTTGCTGGCCAAATTTCTCTCCGATCTCCTTGTAAAAATCAGCAGTGAATTTAATGGCATCTTTGATTTCCGCATCGGCCTTTGCCTGCTCTTCGGCAAGACGCTCTGCTTCAGCTTTTGCTGCGGCCTCGGCAGCCAGGCGTTCTGCCTCTGCCTGCGCCGCAAGACGTGCATCTTCCTCCGCTTGAGCAGTAGCGATCAAACCCGTCAAAGCGTTAGATTTTTCAGTCAACAATCGAATCTTTTCAGACAGGTATCTGCTTTTGTAGGCCGCGCTATAGGAGTCGGCAAGCGCCTGATACGCGTGTTTGAAGCCCAACCGATCTTTATATTCAAGATTGACGAAATCTACCGCATTGTGCGGTATGTCTTTCAGTAGAGGATCCCTACCGAAGTAAGCGTTAGCCGCCGCAAGACTGGCAGTAAGGTCAGCCTGTGAGGCATTGATTAGAGCATCAACGACGGCTTTTTCTTTCCTGGATTTTTCCAGTACCGGAAGAGCATCGGCCCCAACGGCTGCGGCAACCTCCGAGTCGATCTCGGCCAGCAGGTTAGGCAAGTCGGCAGCGTAAGAATCTGCAATCTGCTTTTGCGCCCTGACCGCCAGCGCCACCTTCGTCATCGTACTGTCAGGATGACTGAAGTTCATCTTTCGCATGAGCGCATCGATGTCTGAAAAATCAACGATTTTCCCATCCCACGGCAACGGCTTGGCAATAAAACCTCCCCCTGGCAGCGGCCCAGGAGGAAGGGGCAGTGGCGGCTCAGGCGTTACGATAATTGGCGGTAGAGTAATGTCAGTCATGAATATCTCCTTGATATTTAGCTTCCTTGAGAATGCCCACCTTGCTGACGAGTGCAGGGGAGGGCAAACGGCGTGAGGCAGAAGCCAGCACATCGATACTGTACATAAACACAGTGTTGATGCCAAGAGAAAATATGCATTTGTGCATATTTGTGGGGCAACGTGATCGTTCCCACGCTCTGCGTGGGAACGCCGCCCGGGACGCTCCGCGTTCTGCTCTCAGCGAAAAGTCCGGCACTTGTGCAACGGTGACGCGGAGCGTCACCGGATGCATTCCCACGCGGAGCGAGGGAACGATCAAAAGCTGAAGAACAAAAAAGCCCCAGATCTCTCGACCTGGGGCTTTTTCATTTCATATCTGGTGCCCGGCGTCGTTTGAACTGAGCCATAGGATGCCCGTTTTATAAGGGTACTAGTGGTGGTGTGTCAGTTAGGCATACACGTGGGCATACATGCCGGACGTTTCTGGGGAGTATTTTCTTTTCATTCCCGCTTGGTAAAGCTCCATCAAATGGTCAGTGGTAGGCTCCTATCAAGGGCGAATATTCATTTTTCTGTTCGACCTTCTGCCGCCATGGAGGCGAGGGCGAGAGTAATAAATCCTGAATTCTCATCAAGTGTGTCCAGTGCGCCTCGGATGTTCTGTGCCACCTCTGTAGATCCTCGTTGCTCAACCCAGTTCGACAACTCCTCAATAGCAGCCCCCAATGCGAGCTGGTTTTCATTCATGCGCTTGAGCATTGATGCGAGCAGCGATACGTCTTGCATGAGCGTTCTCCACGGTCTATAGGACGATCATGTCTGCGATCTGATACCCAAGATTTGTGACCTGATAGATCTCACCTTTGTAACCTTGGCCGACGATGAGGCCTTCGTGGGTCAGCTCGGCAATAGCCTGCTCCCATTTTGCGACTTCTCTCCGATCACTCTTTTCATCGATGAGATTTTTACCGTTTGTTTGCACGTCTGTTCCTTCCATGTAATCGACGTGAATAATTGTTCCGTGGGGATCCAAGCTCGCCTCTTTCAGCAGGGTCCTAGCCTCACCTGATAGTTTTGGGATCGATGTATTGGACTCTAATATTTCACCCACGCCGCTGTTTTCCGCATTCTTGAACAGGGGATGTTCGTTGACCTTCAACTGAAGGTGCCGATAGAGATTCGTACGGAAGTCGCTGAGGCTGTCATAGCTCTCATATAGTCCACGACTTTGGCAGTCGGTCTTGAATTTCTTAACCGCCGCAGCCTGATCTAGATCGACAGTGTCCATGGCAACGGGTTGAGATGAGAAATAGAGCATTGCCGGTTTGCCCGACTGAATATGCTTTTCGAGCTCTTCAACGGTGCCGCTTGCGTATTCATCGGTAGGGGTACCAATCCGTGTCCAAAATACCCCTATAAGAAGATCGCATTTTCCTAGGATTTGGTTGTTGATGATGGCTTGGGGGGAAGCCCCCATTTCTGGAGATGAGTGGGACTCCCACCCAATGGGTAGCAAGACGATCTTCCGAGCGTTTGAATTGACCGCGTTCCACTCATAGATGACGTCACGAACGATGGTGCGCTCGGAGGCAACATCACCTGGTGAGGCGATCATCACGTTGAAAGTTTCAGCTGTATAGCTCATTGCACATCCTCTGTGTTGGAGATCGATCTGTAGGTAAATGGCCTGAAGCATTGGAGGCTATTAACTTTGCTTTCGGATCACGTTAAGGCTTCAATCAGCAACGGTATCGATCACGAATGAACTGGTTGTAATAGGAGCCTTTTGATCCCGCTAACATCAGGCCTTGGTGTATCGCTGGCGGGACATTGCAGAAGTCATAGGAGTGACCCTGTTGAAAGCGGATACACATTTTCCGCGTGTCCGGATCGTAGCCTACGGCGGTCATTGCACCAGAGCGCACGGCAATCATGTCCATAGAATTTTCCCAAACGTGCGGCCCTTCAGTAGGCCAACCCGTCTGATACTAGCTGAGCTTCTCTCGTCTGGAGCCTTCTCTCCCAAAAGTGCCGGGGCCCCTGGAGCTATCTTGAGGGTACGGGGCATGAAACCCGCGCGATCAGGTTAGTGGGAGGCGAGGGAAGTTACTGAAATTTCAATCGTTGAAATTGAAAGAATCTTGAAGAAAAAGGCCCATCGTTACAGCTTCGGTAAAGGTGCTTTTATCTTTTCCTGATAGTGAACACCTGCATGACGTCAGCCATGGTGATGGGTGTCAACCAGGTCCAACCTGTCAACCAACTTAAAAGATCCAGCTGCTTACACGAACGCGGTGGGTTCTTGCCCCGGGTCTGTCCGGACCGTCCAAGGTGTCCATATATTCAAGTCACTGGCTCGATAGGTTTTGACGCTGGAGGGGGCCTTTTCGAGGGGCAGGGGGACACACCTCTAATAAAATATGTTACGTGTGTTACGCGTGTTACGGTAGAGCGTAACTTGTTGAAAGTAAAGGATATATCTACGGTTACACGTACAAGTGATGTTATCAAGTAGATGTGTTACATCGCGAGAATGTGTTACATCGATTGCTGTCTGTTGACGGGGCCGTAACCATTTCTTCGGCCCACTGTTGGAGATTGCCGCCACGCGCTGCCTAGCCATGCCTTGGCTTCCACTATTAGATCGGACGTAAAGGCCTTCGAGAAAGGCCACGAGCGATAAACTGGTAACGTTGACATAGTCCGATCAGATCGATGCCTGGGAAGACCCTAGACACTGCCGTATTCATTACGACGATCAGTACCGACAGCTCTCTGGCGTGCTCATTATTTTCGTTTGTCATGGTCATTGCCTTGGGCGGAATCGGGCTACAGGGCCATACGGGAGGAAGCCTACAGTTATGGTCCGTGAGGTGCAGCGTTTCATCCTCGAGTCGGATTTCGAAGGATTAACTGAGCGACCACCCCGCTGGGAGCAAAATGTGTGTAGCCCTGGGTGCAACAGAAATGCCCTGCTTTGTGCGTCTTTCTACATTTAAACCTGGCGGCCTGATCGGGCTGGCGCCTGCTTGGAGGCTCCCAAGGGGGGCTATCCCTGTCACTCCCACGTCGGGTTGGCGATTTGCTAGTATGGAGCAATCTGAGCTACCTAATATCGCGAGACTATGAGGGATCAAATTGTCTAGAGCTCTGGAAAGATCCATATTTAAAACGTTGACTAAGGCAGCAGTCAGGGACTATACGACGTTTATAGGACAGGCCTCGGTTATTAGAAATAATCTAAATGTAGACCAGTACCCAACGTTTCTTAAAGTTTATTATGATGTCGGTAAGAAACTTAAAAGGCGGTCATGGACCGGAAAGCAGGATATTAACGATCTCGGATATGACTGTGCAATGGAAGGTAAGTCGCTAGGTGAAGATATATCGCTTGCGGCGAACTGGTTGGCGTTACATAGTGATGAGCTTAATAAGTTCGTGGTTTTAACTTTTGAAATACAAGAAAATATTTTAAAAGAGGATTATCCATTAGCGTTAGATAAGGTGGAAAAGTTCCAAAAAGCCAATGGCTGGTCATTTTGGATACTTGAAGCGATCTATTACTTGTTTAGTAAGGTTCATGGTTCAGATGCCGTGCGAGAGTTGGCAAGGGAAATCAAAGAACAATCTGACAACCGCATCATAAATTTCGCATCAACTATATTTTCTGAACGCGCAGATGACAGATATTCAGTAGATAATTTCTTTTCACGATGGAGCGATGTTATACCAAAACATCTAAAAAAACCGAGGCTTCAAAACTATTATATGTTTCACGCTCTCGGCGTCTCGGATCTGGGGGATTCATTGGGGACGGTTATCTGTCAGGACTTCTGTAACTCAATTTTTGATTGCTATAATACGTTAGTCGAAGCAATATTTTCAGTTATCTTTTCAAAGCCCGAATCTATAACGGACTCAATGCGCGTGGGAATTGATCTGCTAATTTCAAGTGGGGTTAGCGATTTTAGACTTAATAAGATTAAGTTTTTGCTTGCAGATGATCCCTTTAGCGACAATGAACTGTTTATTCCCAATACAGAAAAGTTTTACAGGTCACTTGTCGAACATAGCTCTAGTTCTGACGGTTTACCTGAAGCTTTAGGCTTTATTCATGACTTGAACGAGAATGGCGCGTCTGCAATTAAATCGTTAAGGCAGTTAGAGAAAGAAAGCTTACGCTTACGGTTTCTTCCTGTTGGCTTATGTTTAACAGATTTTAGTTCTAATATGTTCGGCAAAGAGAGGAAGAGAATAACTTCGCAGCCTTGGCTCGCCTTGTGCAATAGGAGTTTGACTCTCGAAGATTTATTTATTCTGCCTCCAAAACTCGCGTGGATAGCGATTAATCGAATTTCTACTTTCACAGATTTTGATGCTTCTCAAAGTGCTTCTGACCTTAAGGATGCATACGAGGGAGTAATTACTAAGGATACACGCTTAGATATCTCTAATAATGCAATTTTATGGTTGGGCTATGAGCTGTTAGACCATGGTCGAACGAAAGAATGTACATTGATAATTGAGCGGCTGAATACAGAATCTCGCTATTGGAATCGACAGGCGACTAAACTATTACTTGCATTGCTTAGTCAGACTTGTGAGTTAGAGCAGGCAGTAGAGCTTGCCTATAGTAAGCTAGAAGAGAGCAAAACGTCCTGTTTTGAATACCCTTTCGCAAATATATTTATTGATAACAGTTGGGCTGACTTAAAGCACCTTGATCCGATACGTGTAGCAATAGTTACGCACTTTACCAACTCTGCGCTTGAGAGCAAGGATGAAGAAATTCATTATGCCTGTAAAATGGCATGTAAAAAAATAAATGAAATTCGTAAAGTAAAAGAAATTTTAACCGAGGATCTTCTACCGCAAAATAAGAAAGCAGTAGTTACATTGTTCTCTAACGTTTGGAAAGAGGAGAATCTTACTTTTTTGAGTCTTAAGACAAGTCTTGAGGCAATGAACGAACGCCTCGGCGTTTTACGTCTACTTGTCCAGGTTGATCCTGATAGCGAGCATGAGTATGCCTCAGAAATCATGGATATTACGCTTCGAGAATCTCAGTGGCAGGGCTTGAGTCACGTTGATGAGACGAGAGTTTTTGTTAATGAAGCCGGCGTCTTGAGGTGGGCCGAAAAAGAGCTGAGGCAGGATTTTGAGACATGGAAAAAAGCTTATGCATTAGCAGATGTCGAAGAAGTTACCGAAAAGATCTTCAAGTTCGTCAACTCATCTCAAGAGGAACGGATGGCGGAAATTGCGAATGGGGAGCTGTCGGAAGATAATAAGATTTTGTTAGCGATTATCGGTCGTCTCGAAAATAAGTTTCTAAATGATCCGCTTGATGGGTTGCATTGCTACTTAAGTGCTCGGATTAGGCATGGCACAATAAAAAACACTATCCTGGGTCCCGTTGATGAGGCTGGGTTTTTGGCAGTTGGTGATCGGCTCGATGTTAGTATCGAGAAGTACCTACATGAAATTCATAGTGAGGATATAGATCGTGTAGTGGTACCGGCCCTGCTCAATCTCTCTAAAAGCTTAGTTAATCTGATAAATGACGCTCTTTTACATAAAATTCGAATCAAAAGTGAAAAGCATCCGAATGGTTATATATACATGGGTAATAGTGATACGTTTTTCAATAAAACGGCTTTCCTTGTTGGTTCGATGCTTGACTTCTCAAATTTCGTAACGGTTGTGTTCAGTTGTTTTTGGAAGTTGCTAGAACCCTCGTTAAAAAATTTGAATGATTATTTTTCAAACGATTTCCAGCAAAGTACGTACAACCTATTTGATCAAGCAATTTCAGATATTGAGGCCTCTGGAGATGGAACGAGGGGATTGGTAACAGCTCTTACAAGGATCAAGAATTTGACGTGCCAGAAGTGTGTTGTCGCTGGTGGGTGGTTCCAGCCCCATAGCAATCTCACTAATAGGGTTTTCAGCTTAAATGAGGTGATAAGTATTGCTATACGAGCCTCGAAAAATATTTACCCTCGTTTTAACGCAAATATTGAGGTGGAACAGTCGGAGTGTCTTGATGTAAAGCTTACGGCTGTAGGCATGGGCGCTATAGTCGAAGCACTGAGCACGTTATTTGAAAATTGTTGGAAGTATTCTGGATTCGGTAATAGGAATTATACTATTGACGTTGTCTCTCACATTGAGCTGTCTAATGGTATTCTTTCGTTCGCCATATCGAACCCTCTTTCTTCTGTACGGGTTAGTCAACTGACACCTGCGGCTTTAGCAGCTATAAGAGAAAAGTTTCAGAACAATTTAGAGTTTGAAAGCGTGGCGAGTGAAGGGGGTACAGGTCTTCCCAAAATAGCTAGGCTTTCGCATAGGGTGGATCGCTCTATCTGTCCTGTTCCTCTAGATATAAAGCTGGAAGGTCGCAATTTTGTTGTGGTGGCCTTCATTCCTCTGCATAAAAGAGACGAGGCATATGATGTCTTTAATTACTAGCATGAACGTACTCGTTATTGAAGATGATACGCCAAAATTAAATGCAATAATGAATTGTCTTACTGAGGATGTTGGCGTTGTAAGTGAAAATATTTATGTTGCAAGGTCCTTGACTAGTGCAATTGGAGCATTGGAGTCGGGAACTTATGCGCTCTGTATTGTTGATATGTCTATTCCAACATATGACTTTGAGGCTGATAAGACGGGCGGCGAGCCTCAAGCAAAGGGCGGCCTTGATGTTTTGCGATATATCCAAAGCGAAACCGATGAAACCAAGGCGATCGTTATAACACAATATCATGAGTTTACTGAAGTAGATGGTTCAGCTTCAACGCTTGAGCAGATAACGGAGCAGCTCCTTAAGAGGTTTAAAGTGAATCTTTTGGCTGTGCTATTTTACGCTAGCCAAAAAAGTGACTGGCGAAATAAACTAAAATTTTTGATCAATGGTGAGTTTGATGGGCGTTAAAGTATTAATTTCAGAAGATAATTCTTTTAAAGCCCAGCTTCTCACTGATGCTTTGATTGAGTACGGTGTTTCTATCGCAGACATAATCATTGCCAAAAATGCTTATGAAACACGTTGTGCTTTAAAGGATAATGCGGGTCTTATCGACTTGTTGCTACTTGATTTGGTTCTCCCTAACAGATTTGGGGATACGCCTCATGCGTCTGTGGGGTTGGAGTTGTTAAAGTTAATATTGGAAGATGGTGAATATCATCCTCCGAAAAATATTGTCGGAACTACTGCCGATGACGAAGCCCGTGAACAGCATGAGGAGGAGTTTCGAAGATTTACTACGCAGATTCTTATGGTTACTCCAGAGCTACCCGATTGGCGTTTCTCGCTTCAAAAGCTAATCTCCCGTATCGAGCGCTCTCAGGAACAGCCGAGGGAGAACTTGGTTGACGTTTGCTTTGTGACAGCGCTAAGGCATCCAGAACTAGCAGCGGTACTCCAGTTACCGATTTCTTGGACTCCCGAACAGTCCCTTGGCAATGGTGTCCTAATTCAAGAGGGAACGGCAGAAATAGATGGGAAGTTGAAGAAATTTGTTTGTGCTCATTCTACCCAGATGGGAATGATCGCAGCATCATATATGGTTAGGGTTTTATGGGAGAAATACTTCCCCAGGCTCATAATTATGACCGGTATATGTGGGGGTATTCGGAATGTGAAGTTGGGGGACGTGATTGTTGCAGATAGAAGTTGGGATTGGCAAGGCGGGAAGTGGTTGCATACCGGGGAATTTGATTCCGCACCAGATCATAAAGAAGGTTCTCCAGAGCTAGTAGCTCTTGCGAGGGGAACTGAAGGATTAGCTGAGAGCTTTTGGAGAGGTAAAGAAAAGCGCCCTGAGTCACCCCCCTCAGTCAAAGTGGGTCCTATGCTTTCAGGAAGTGCGGTGGTTGAAGATCCAGCGAAACATGACATTTTTATCAGGCAGCACAGGAAGGCTATTGCTGTTGACATGGAATGCTTTGGTGTTTATTTTTCTGCGGATATGTCTGTTGACCCACAGTCAAAAGTATTATGCATCAAGTGCGTTTCTGACTTGGCGGATCGAAATAAGGCGGATAATTTTCAAGATTATTGCAGTGAGCTCAGCGCAAGAGTTGGGTTCGAGGTGGTAAGAAGGTATTTTTCTAAAGTGTGATTGCCTACTGTTTTCATTAGAGTAGCCTCGGTTTTGAGTGTTGCTAGCTCGCCTGCGAGTTTCGAGGCTTAGAATGCGCACTTTAACGGAAGTCAGTATTGCATCCGTTGAAGTGTGCGTGTTTCTTGCTGTCTTTTTTCCAAAATAGTACTGTCTAAACATATCTTGACATTCGCTGGTCCCGTTGCTTTTGCATTTTCTATGTTAGGCATTGCGCACTTCGCTCAATTCTTTAATGTCCTACGATCTTTCCCCTTTAGGAGTATCTTACGTTAGTTTGAATATGATTAAACTTTGATAAGTCCGAAACAACCCGTCTCGCAGGCTGCTTCGGAGAGGGTTTGGGTTAGGCAGCTAATAGGTCGATCAAGTTGTATTGACTCGAGCGGTCTGCGAGTTCTTGCCAAGTCCAGCTTCCGAAGTTTTCGCCCTGTTCAGGGATGTCCAGCTTCATCAGTGCAACTGGTTCTCGATTTATCAGGATGCGTGCAGCCCACAGCTTGCCGCCTGTCTCCAGCAGCGCTTTGGCGACCTCGTTCCACTTTTCTTCTAAAACTGTGTTCGCCAGATGAGCCGCTTTGTTCTCGATCTTAGCGTGTTCTTTTTGTGCCTCCGTGATGTGCTGATCAATCGTCACCAGCTCCTGCTCCAGGGCGGTGATGAGCAGTTGTTGGCGGCGGTGATGCTCAGCCGCAGTCGTGAGGTTTTTTGCAGCCTTTTGGGCTTCCGCATTAGCGGCTTTCTCGCCCTCTACATCGCCCCAGGCTACAGCCTGTGCATAAGCGGTGGCTGCGTCCGTTTCAGCTTGTCGAGCCTTTGCCATGTCTTCCTGATCGCTCTGGCGGACCTGCTGCAACCGGGTCTCGATGCTGCTGCGCTTTTCGTTGAGCTCCATCTCGTCGGCTTTCCAGGTCGCCATGGCGCTGATGTAGCCCGCAGCCAAGCTTTCGCGGTTCGCCAGTGCCTCAAGACGATCAATCTTTTGGTTCAGGGTGCGGATCTCAAGATCTCGCGAGTCGATGCGTCTTTTATGATCGTTGATTTCATCCTGCACGGCCCGTTGACGGCCCTGTTGGATAACTTCGGGGCTTTCCAGTGCCGCTTCAAAGGGCGCCAGGTCGCGCTGAATGCTCTCCATTTCGAGGGTCAGTGTGTCGCGGCGGCCTTTCAGTTCTTGGATAGTGTTCATCTGTATTGTCTCTGGGTACTGCGTTTGATAGGGATGATTGTCGTACGGCTGGCGAGGCCGGGAATGAGCCGGCGCTACCTCTATCAGCAGGCATGCCGTCAGGCGGCCTTGGCCTCGCCTTCATCCGTTCCTGGAACTGTCTTCACCACATAGCAGCGCTGGGGGCCTAACCCGGGCAGGCGAATTAAGCTGTACGCCTTTCCGTCGCTTCCCGGCTCGAGCACACCCCGTTGAAGCAGCTCCTTGTTCACCGCACTGATATTCATGCCCTTGAAGATTTCGGCCCTCCAAGCTTCCGGCAGTACGTAGTAGGTATTGGTGGTGTGCAGGGCGTCGCCCATGCCGTGTTCCAGGGTCTTGCGAAAGCCCAACCGATCAATCGTGCGAGGGCCGTGCTCATCGATCTTGGCGGCGGCAGATTCCCAACGGGTAAAGCGGCTTTCTCCAAAGCGCTCGATGACCTGGCGCAGCCGCGCCAAAATCGCATCACCCTCAAAGTTACCGGCGCCGCCACGTTCGGCTAGCCACGCATGCAGACATACCCGTGCTGCGGTTGTGGCTGTGCCATCGGGCCAGCCAGTAACGCCGAAGGCTGTGGCTAACTCCCCGGCCGCTGCTGCGAGGCCAAAGCGAAGGGCGGCACGCTGGGCCTGACCGCTTGCCGAGGCTGGCAGATTTTGGGTGATGAACTGTTCCACCGTGCGGCGAACGATCACTGACCACCTGAGCATTTCTCCGGGCGCACACAGTGCGTGCAGGAAGGCGGTGAGGGGCGTGCCGTAGTATTTGGCTACGCGGGCTTTGAGCGCATCGGAGAGGGCGGCTGCATCCTCAAAACCGTTCAGCACATCGAACATGCCCAGGCCCTTGCTGGCATCCGCTGGCACCGCAAGCATGCGCACCTCCATACCGGCTTTCAGCTCCTTGTTGGCATCTGCCATGTGCTGCGCCAACGTCTTCTCGCCGGTCGAGAGAAACAGCAAGCGCCATTCCTGCACCTGTCGGCCCGCTTGTCCTCGATCATTCGCCCGGGCCTTACCGGTGCCGTTGCCGAGCATGTATACGGTTTCCCCAATGATGCGTGGGTCGCACATGCCGATTTCATCCAGCACCAGTAGGCCGTCTGAGTGTGCAGCGGCGATGGACTCCAAGGCGTTATCTGTCGAGCGCCACGAACGCACCAAGCGCGGCCCGCCATAAACCGAGGCAGCGACCTGCAAGTGGGTAGTCTTACCCCCGGAACTGTCGCCATAAAGGTGGAAGCCGCCCGACTCATGCCCAAGCAGGTTCAGCAGAGGCCCCGCAAAGGCCACAGAGACGACAAACGCCAAGCGGTGATTACCAATGCACAGCGCGCCGATTTGCTGCTGCCATTGCTCCAGAGAACCCGCTTCGCTGATTGGTGGAAGCTGCGCCCCGGCTTCATAAAAATGCAGGTGTTCGGCGTGTGAGCCGATTTGCTGTTCGGGCAAAAGGAAGGCGTTGTCGTGCCAACCCAGGCGTGTCACCAAACGTGCGCGCTGGGCGCTGTCGAAGCCGCCGAGGTAACTCTGCAGGTCATTGCGTGCGTTGCGTCCTGATCGGCTTCCGGCAAGGCGCAGACCCATGTCTACCAGCGGGCCGAGTACGTCTTTGCCGAAGTCTCCGGTCATGGTCCGGGCCGGGATGTTCCAACGTTTTTTAGCGCCGTCTGGGTCATCGAACTCAACCAACAAACCCCAGTTGTGGCCCTTGTTGTCGCGAGTGCGAGCGATGATTTCGAGAGGCGAGCACACGGGGCGTGCCTCACCATCGTCGCCGGAATAAAACACCCCCTCAGGCGTCAGGCGAAAGCCGCCCGGCAACAGGTCATTTTTTGATTTCGCAGGACGTTTGGCGGGGGCCTCGGCCTTCGGTTGTTGAGGTTCAGTTGGATCAGCGGCATTGCCGAAAAACTCACCGCTGCCCACCAGCTCGGCGACGTGGCCAGCGGTCCAGCCTTTGGCTATCGCATCCGCTGCATCGTCGCCGTCTGCCCATTTTCCACCCTTAATGAGCGTGAGTTTTCCGCCTTTGCTGCTGGGCTTGAGCTTGAACACGTCGAGCGAGATTCGTTGGACTGACGTGGCGCCCAGCTCAATCAGCTTGAGCTCGATGGCGTCCATGCAGGTCTTGCCGCTGGCATCATTATCCGGCCACAGCATCACAGTGCGCCCTTTGAGTGGCGTCAGGTCGGCCTTGTGCCAAGAGTTGGAGCCGTTCGGCCAGCAGGTGGCGACGTAGTCCGGCATCAGCTCAGCAGCGGCATCAGTTGCTTTCTCTC
Source organism: Pseudomonas sp. 34 E 7 (assembly GCF_900005715.1). Classification (NCBI taxonomy): domain Bacteria; kingdom Pseudomonadati; phylum Pseudomonadota; class Gammaproteobacteria; order Pseudomonadales; family Pseudomonadaceae; genus Pseudomonas; species Pseudomonas sp. 34 E 7. Next base: position 25,032 of record NZ_CVTX01000121.1, on the reverse strand, counting down.
CCTCACACAACACCACGGGCGCATCGGCGCGCTGTGCCAGCTCATCCAGGCGCAGCAAAGGCCGAGGTTCCGGTAACCCTTGCCAGCGCCATTGTGTGGTTTGCCCATCGGAGCGCTTGCACCAGGTCAGCGGCGCAAAGACCTTTCGCGGTTTGCCGTCTTCATCTGGGCCCAGGTCGAAGCGATACAGCGCCATGACCGGCTGGCCCTGGGCATCACGATAGATCCACACCTTGGACGGAACTCCGTGTTGCCGGTGTTTGGCAGGGCACTTGTTCATGGCCTCGGCCGGGATCGGTTGAATCGCGATCCACTCCGGCGTTGCGCTCTTGGCTGGTGTGCTTTTGGTGGTTGCAGATCCTGTGGAAACGCTGAGCAGATCCGCCAGCTTTTTGCATGCCTCAACGTCCGTGCCGCCGTCGATGTAACGCACCAGGTCGATCAGGTCGCCGCCCTTATCGCCAGTGGCAAAATCCGCCCAGGTGCCTTTGCTCAAATTGACCTTGAGTGAGCCAGCGTGTTTATCCGTGCGTGTGGGATTCGGTGCGGTGTATTCCTTACCGCCGTCGACGCGTTTGCCGTTCGGCAGCCAGCGAGAAAGTACGCGGTCGATGCTCTTCAGGGCAGCGCTTTTTACGTCGGCAAAGCTGGGGCGTTTTGAGGTGTTGCCGGTGCGTTGAGTCATGGGGCGGTCCTCGACTCAAGCAACGCCTCGTTCACGTCATCGATCAGCGCTTTGGCCATCTCGCCGAGGTAGAACGCAGGCCAACTAAAACGCTCGCCCGCATCGCTGATGGCGGCGTCGAGGATCAGTTGATTGGCGTGGTGCAGAATTTGGGAGACGGCTTCAAGTGCGTCTTCCAGCGGGATACCGGCATTCACCCGAAACAGGTTTTGGCCGTTACCGTTGGCAGGGGAGAACTCGGAGCGTCCACGCGTGCTGGAGTGGGTCACAGCGCACCGCCTTTCTGGCCCATCGGCACAGAGGAGGCATCACCGTACATGGTGAGTGTTTTGATCAAGCCCAAGGTGCCACGCACGTCCCAAATAACGGACGACAGCACGCGGTTGGAGAGCAGGGGTTTATCCCCGTCTAAGTGGTCTTCCAGCAGCATGAGAACGGAGTTGGCACGGTCGAGCGCGCAGGTGATGGCGTCGATAGGCAGACCGGCTTCGGCGTCTTGGCTTACGCAGAGTAGATCTTCGGGCAGTGCAAAGCCTGGGAGCATGCTCATTGGGCACCCCCCGCAGCTTCCAGAGCTCGCGCTTTGGACATATGGACATTGTAGCGGGAGAGGCGTGTAGCGAGGCTGGAGTTGGCATGTAAAGCGGCGAGAGCCATTGCTCGATGAGCAGCGGCGCGAATTTTGGATGGATTGAGGGCGTGTTTCATCTGTGTAGCTCCTTGATTTGAGGAGCTGCCACGTTCGTTACCAAGCGAATGGGTGGCAGCTGTGCGCAGGTTGGTAAACCGGGAATCAAGGAACCCGGCAGGCACGAATGCCTCCCACGCACAGCCGCCATAACACGTAACTGCGGGCACAAAAAAAGCGCCTGCAATCGTAATGGGGGCGCTGTTGCGCCTTGATTTCGTCGGGTTACCAAGCCCGTTCGCTGAATTTGCAGCGACACCCAGAGAGTAACGTCCGTTTTTTGAAAGCGCAACCGTGCGGATCACTTGCGGATTTTTTCGGTGGGGAATAAATTGCTCAGGCATGTAGATTTACCTCAACGCCTCCGGTTGCCGCCGGGGGCGTTTTTGTTTCAGGCATTGGCTTCCCAGCGAAGGGAGAGCAGTGGGAGGATGTCGCCGTCGAGGCAAGATCGTGCGTCTTCGTAAGCGTCGATTTGTTGCCCTTCATCCACGATCACGGCACGCGGGGCTTCGCTGGGTACTGAAAGTGCACACCAAGTGCCGTCTGCCCATTGCATGACTACAACTACTCGATTCAGGCGTTTTTGTTGCGCTCTGTGAAGCTCAAAACGTTGCATCCACCGCGACGAGAAACCGACTTTTCTGAGCACAGAGAAGGGCTGCAAAATGGCCTTGTTAGCGACACGATTCGTCATGCCGCCGCCCGGTCGCGGGCCGCGATACGCGCCCGTGTCCAATTCAAAATTTCGGCTAATACCCAAGCGACCGGAGCCCCACGCGCATTGCTGTCGGTGAGCTTTACCGCTTGCGGAAAGCCGCTCTCTGGCTGGCTCATAAGTTTGTAAACCGTTGCGCGGCCGATACCTGTCAGGGCTATGACTTGATTGATGCGTATCAGCGTGGCGGCCGGATCGAACTGTCCCATTTCCGTATGAGGCGCGCTGATCGGCAAGCATGCGGATCCGCTAGGGGCCTTTTGGTGACTTTTTCGTGGAGTAGAGGGCGCAAGCCCAACAACTTTTGCAGATTGCTTTGGGGCGCTCATCAGGTCATGTCTCCAGCGGTTTTTGCAGGTGAGCGCAGTTGGGTTTCAAGCCACGCGACCACGTCTTGGGAGCGATAACGAACCCGAGACCCGGTTTTGATATAGGGAAGTGAGTTGCTGCGAGAACTTCGCCAGGCGGCAAGCGTTCGGCTGGACAGACCTAGTGCATTAGCGACTTGGTCGGTAGTGAGCAGACAAGCAGGGGTGAGAGAGGTAGTGGAGTGGTCTGAAGTGTCGTGAGGCTGCATAGCGCGTTTCCTGTCGTAGTTCGTACAGGCCCCAGCTATGTAAACGATTTTCTATTTTTTAAAAGCTTTATTTTTATAGTTTTCGACGCAGGTTTTATGGATAAGACAGTTTAAGCGAGCGAGATCGCAGCAAAGTTTCAGTTTTTTCCTGGGCTGTCCTACCTTGCCCTACTGGTTTTCTATACAGTTAAAAATCGGAAAGTGAGAAATGAAATCCAGTTAATTCCCGACGAACGGTACTCCCCTGAGCCCCTTCTGGCAGTCCGATAACAGCGGCCCCTCCTCAGCGTGGGGCGACCAATAAGAGATGGCCGCCAGAGGTTTTGGGCGCCTTAGGCGTAACACGCTTTTGACGCGTAACACATGGTGTACGGACCTCTTTTAATACGTGTTACGCAAGAAATATTGAATAAAATCAATTGGTTGGTCGGATGCGTAACATGCGTAACACCAGTAACACCGATTCTTGATGGGTGTGGGATTGGCGTATTCAACCGGCCTTGCCAAACTGTCCCTGAATAATGTTGCCATCTACTAGCTCATCCAGATGATCTGCGTACCACTGCATCATCACTCTGCGCTGAGGCAGGTAAACCGCCTTGTTGTACACCCCTGCTATTCCTTCCTTTGCGTGAGAGAGCTGGGCCTCAATGTGATTCTCATCGAAACCCTGCTCATTGAGTATGGTGCTCGCGATGTGACGAAAGCCGTGACCTGTTTGCCGACCGGCATATCCCAGTCTGCGGAGCGCCATTAGAAAGACTGTATTGCTACGGGGGATTGTCCTGTCTTTCCTGCCTGGAAATAGGAGAGGGTACGCACCTGTCAGTGTTCGTAACTCAGTGAGCGCTTCAATTGCCTGTCGAGAGAGAGGCACCACATGTTCGCGACGACGTTTCATTCGCTCGGCTGGGATCGTCCATAGCTTTTTGGAGAGGTCGATTTCTGACCAGCGTGCTTCGCGGATCTCGCTCGGGCGCGATGCTAATAAGGAAAGCAAGCGAAGCCCTATACGAACGTCCTTTGCGTGAGGGTAGGAGTTGATCGCTCGAAGTAGCGCAGGCAGTTCTTCAATCGAAACGTGTGCATAGTTTTCAGCGCTACGTGATTGCAGGAATTTGCTGAGACCTTCAAGGGGGTTGTGGACGGCTCGTCCTGTTACTCGGGCCAGGTCATAGATCTCTTTGCAAAAGGCACGAACTCGGCCCATTTGTTCAATGATCCCCTTCTGCTCCATGCCGCGTAGAAACTCCATCCATTCCAGGGGCAATATTTCTGTGTACACGCGTTTGCCGAAGACGGGGAACACGTGAAGCTCAAGTGCGCCAAGTACTCGTCGAGACGTACCTGTTTCCCAGCTTGTACGTCTGGCCTCAAACCACTCGCGGCCTAGTGCTTCAAAGGTGTTGTTGGCAGCAACCTGGTCTGCAACCTTCCGAGCTTGCTTGCTCACCAATGGATTTTTGCCGGTCGATGCGTCTTCCCGCAGTTGAGCTGCTTTCTGTCTCGCCAATGAGCCACTGATTTCCGGGTAGCCGCCGAGACCCAGCCAAGACCATTTCCCGTCTGGCTTTTTGTAGCGCAGCTCCCATGATTTCTGTCCGTTAGGCTTCACCCGGAAGTACAGGCCATTCCCGTCCTGCTCCCGATACGTCGTGTGCTCAGGCTCCAGGCCTGCGAGAGTGGTGTCTGCTAAGGGGCGGCGTTTGATTTCAGTGCGCTTCACTTCCTGTATGCCTCCAGTTATAGGAATCTCAAAGCATACACGTGGGCATACACGGCGGGAAGTTATAGGGGTAGACAGGGACGGATAGCCAGAAACAAGAAAGCCCGCACAGGGCGGGCTTCTTGGGGTGTTTCGTAGACTGTCTGAGACAGCCCGAGACTGCTATATGGTGCACCCGGCGGGATTCGAACCCACGACCCCTGCCTTCGGAGGGCAGTACTCTATCCAGCTGAGCTACGGATGCTTGTGCGGGCGACATCATACCCATGTCGACCTTGGGCGTCCATGCTGGTCTTTGGGCGTTTGAGTGTAGGAATCTGCCGTATAGAGGCCCTGCGCTGTGCGCCGCTGAACGACGCAATGAAATCTGGGCCAGTTACGCTGATCAGAAAAATCCGGCAAAAGCCCCGTTTACGTTCTTTTTTTCGAACAGCCTATTGCCCCTTCCCCCCATTGATCCTAGGATTCGTTTGAGATTTCAAACGCTCTGTCTCCCGTGCGCTATATATTGATGTTGCGCACCGAGGCTGATTTCCCTGACGGCAGCCCACAAGGCGCCTTTCAATAACTCTAATTCGCTCCGCGTGCGCGCGGTGCTGTTAAGGAAAGCCTACATGCAGCTCAAAGATACCCAGTTGTTCCGCCAGCAAGCCTTCATCGATGGCGCTTGGGTCGATGCGGACAATGGTCAGACCATCAAGGTCAGCAACCCGGCCACGGGCGAGATTCTCGGTACTGTGCCAAAGATGGGCGCCGCGGAAACCCGCCGTGCCATCGAAGCGGCCGACAAGGCCCTGCCGGCCTGGCGTGCACTCACCGCCAAGGAGCGCGCCAACAAGCTGCGTCGTTGGTTCGAACTGCTGATCGAAAACCAGGACGACCTCGGCCGCCTGATGACCCTTGAACAAGGCAAGCCGCTGGCCGAAGCCAAGGGCGAAATCGTCTACGCCGCCTCGTTTATCGAGTGGTTCGCCGAAGAAGCCAAGCGCATCTACGGTGACGTGATCCCCGGCCACCAGCCCGATAAGCGCCTGATCGTGATCAAGCAGCCGATCGGCGTGACCGCAGCCATCACCCCGTGGAACTTCCCCGCCGCCATGATCACCCGCAAAGCCGGCCCGGCCCTGGCCGCTGGTTGCACCATGGTGATCAAGCCGGCCTCGCAAACGCCGTTTTCGGCCCTGGCCCTGGTTGAGCTGGCGCACCGCGCCGGTATCCCCAAAGGCGTGCTCAGCGTGGTCACCGGCAGCGCCGGCGACATCGGCGGCGAGCTGACCAGCAACCCGATCGTGCGTAAATTGTCCTTCACCGGCTCCACCGAAATCGGTCGCCAGTTGATGGCTGAATGCGCCAAGGACATCAAGAAGGTCTCCCTGGAATTGGGCGGCAACGCGCCGTTCATCGTGTTCGACGACGCTGACCTGGATAAGGCCGTCGAGGGCGCGATCATCTCCAAGTACCGCAACAACGGTCAGACCTGCGTGTGCGCCAACCGCCTGTATATCCAGGATTCGGTGTACGACGCGTTTGCCGAAAAACTCAAAGTGGCCGTGGCCAAGCTCAAGATCGGCAACGGTCTGGAAGAAGGCACCACCACTGGCCCGCTGATCGACGAAAAAGCCGTGGCCAAGGTCAAAGAGCACATTGCCGATGCCCTGAGCAAAGGCGCCAAGCTGCTGGCCGGTGGCAAGGCGATGGAAGGCAACTTCTTCGAGCCGACCATCCTCACCGACGTGCCGAAAAACGCCGCTGTGGCCAAGGAAGAAACCTTCGGGCCACTGGCGCCGCTGTTCCGTTTCAAAGACGAAGCCGAAGTGATCGCGATGTCCAACGACACCGAATTCGGCCTGGCCTCGTACTTCTACGCCCGCGACCTGGGCCGTGTGTTCCGTGTGGCTGAAGCCCTGGAATACGGCATGGTCGGCGTCAACACCGGGTTGATCTCCAACGAAGTGGCGCCGTTCGGCGGCATCAAGGCTTCGGGCCTGGGCCGTGAAGGCTCCAAGTACGGGATCGAGGATTACCTGGAAATCAAATACCTCTGCCTGGGCATCTAAGCCCTGTAAGAGATTGCAACAGACGCAAAGGGCACGAGAGCGCTGTCCCTTTGCGTGTTTCACGTCGTTATTCGCAGTGGCCGGGAAAGCTGTGGCAGTCGATCATCGCATGCTGCCGTAGTTGCCTCCCCGTCACCTATCCTTGAACCACGCCGCCCGATGAGCGGCGAATGAGGACTTTATGAGCAAGACCAACGCATCCCTGATGAAACGCCGCGAAGCCGCTGTACCGCGCGGTGTTGGCCAGATTCACCCGATCTTCGCCGAATCGGCGAAGAACGCCACCGTGACCGACGTTGAAGGTCGCGAGTTCATCGACTTCGCCGGCGGTATCGCCGTGCTCAACACCGGCCACGTGCACCCGAAAATCATCGCGGCGGTGACCGCGCAGCTGAACAAGCTGACCCACACCTGCTTCCAGGTACTGGCCTACGAGCCCTACGTGGAAGTCTGCGAAAAAGTCGCGGCCAAGGTGCCAGGTGATTTCGCCAAGAAAACCCTGCTGGTCACCACTGGTTCCGAAGCGGTGGAAAACGCCGTGAAAATCGCCCGCGCCGCCACTGGCCGTGCTGGGGTGATCGCCTTCACCGGCGCTTACCACGGCCGCACCATGATGACCCTGGGCCTCACCGGCAAAGTCGTGCCTTACTCGGCCGGCATGGGCCTGATGCCAGGCGGTGTGTTCCGTGCGCTGTATCCGAACGAACTGCACGGTGTGAGCGACGACGACGCCATCGCCAGCATCGAGCGCATCTTCAAGAACGACGCCGAGCCGCGTGATATCGCTGCGATCATCATCGAGCCGGTGCAGGGTGAGGGCGGGTTCTACGTCGCGCCTAAATCGTTCATGAAGCGCCTGCGCGAGCTGTGCGACAAGCACGGCATCCTGCTGATCGCCGACGAAGTGCAAACCGGTGCCGGTCGTACCGGTACCTTCTTCGCCATGGAACAGATGGGCGTTGCCGCCGACCTGACCACCTTTGCCAAATCCATCGCCGGCGGCTTCCCGCTGGCCGGTGTGTGCGGCAAGGCCGAATACATGGACGCCATCGCCCCGGGCGGCCTGGGCGGCACCTATGCCGGCAGCCCGATTGCCTGCGCCGCCGCACTGGCGGTGATGGAAGTGTTCGAAGAAGAGCACCTGCTGGACCGCTGCAAGGCCGTCGGCGAGCGCCTGGTGACTGGCCTCAAGGCCATCCAGGCCAAATACCCGGTGATCGGCGAAGTGCGTGCCCTGGGCGCGATGATCGCGGTGGAACTGTTCGAAGATGGCGACAGCCACAAACCGAACGCCGCAGCCGTTGCTGCGGTGGTGGCCAAGGCGCGTGACAAGGGCCTGATCCTGCTGTCCTGCGGTACCTACGGCAACGTGTTGCGCGTGCTGGTGCCGTTGACCTCGCCGGACGAGCAATTGGACAAGGGCCTGGCAATCATTGAAGAGTGCTTTGCCGAGCTGTAAGCGGCAAGCCACAAGCTGCAAGTAATAAACGCTTGCAGCTAGTAGCTCCCACCTTGCTGCGCAAAGAAGCCGCCCCCTGAGCAAAAAACGCATACGCGGTTTTTTTGTTCACGGGGCGGCTTCTTGCGTGATGTGCAGGCATTACCGCTGGCCTGCTGCACCTCTTACCACATCCAGGACGGGGCAGGGCCGACCTGGCGCCGGCAAGCCGATGGAACATCGCACGAGGCTTTCCTGCCGGTGTCTTTATCTGACGGGCTCATCCCAACTCATTAAGCGAAGCGGATGACATACATCTGCCTGCGGATCAGGCAGAGTTCCTGCTATCCACCCGTATGTGCAGGAGGTTTTTCACTCATGGCTCAACCTCATGGCTTCTTCCAGGGCAAAACTGTCGCAGAGCTTTCCCGACAGGTGCGCAACCAAGAGGTACGTTGCGTTCAACTCACTCAGGCGGCGTTGGACGCTATCCATCAACAGAACCCTGCGATCAATGCCTTCGTCTCGCTTAACGTGGCTGAGGCACTCCACACCGCACAATTGCTCGATAGGGAGATCGACGAGGGTCAGTATCGCGGGCCGCTGCACGGTATCCCCATCGCAATCAAGGACAACATCGATACTCGGGGCATGCCTACGACGTATGGTTCTCACCTGTTTCAAAACCACTGGCCTACGACTGATGCGCGTTGTGTCGCCCTGCTCAGGGCAGCCGGGGCGGTGGTGGTTGGTAAAACGCTGACCAGTGAGTTTGCGCTCGGCCCAACGGGCGAATTTTCATTTCAGGGGCCGTCTCACAATCCTCACGACCTGAACAGGGTCACGGGTGGGTCCAGCGCAGGGAGTGCCGCAGCGGTTGCCGGGGGCATGGTCCCCATCGCGATCGGCACTGATACCGCAGGGTCCATTCGTATTCCAGCGTCTTTTTGTGGCGTGGTTGGGTTCAAGCCTAGTTACGGGCGCATTTCTCTTGAGGGGGTTTACCCTGTCAGCGCCACCCTGGACCATGTCGGTCCACTGGCTCAATGTGTAGAAGACATTGCCATACTGCTGGAGGTACTTAGCGTCTCGCCAATAAGCTGCGTGAAACCTGCCGACAAACCTCGGGCGGTATGGGTGGACCCCAGGGCGATCCACGATGTGGACGAGCGCGTGCTTGCATGCTGCCGTGCACGATTCCACGCGATATTTGATACCGGACAACGTGCCGCCGATTTCGAAGCGCTGATTCCAGCGGTTCAAAGTGCTTTTAAAACCATTCTGCTCGCCGAGGCTTACGCCGTGCACAGTGCGTACCTGGAGGATGAGGGCAGCCATTTCAGCAGTGAGCTGAGAACTCGCCTCGCACCCGGCAAAGCGATTAGCGCCTGGCAGTATCTGAATGCGCTGGGAAGCCGCAAGTTGCTGCAGAGCCAAGTGGCTGAACTATTCAAAGCAACCGATTTGCTGGTAATGCCATCCACCGCGATTACGCCACCACGGTTTGGTCTCAAGAGCATCACTGTCAACGGCGTTGAACATCCCATTCGAGAGGCCATCAATGGCTTGACGAGCGTCTGGAACCTGCTTGGTTTACCCGCCATCAATGTCCCCGCTGGCACCGTGGATGGTCTGCCCTGCGGGTTGCAAATCATTGCTGGCCCGAACCAGGATGAAAAGTTGTTGGCGTGGCTGGCGGCGCTGCAGGTTTAGTCTGCGCGCTCCGGGGTTGGCGGCTGCGAACCTGGGCGACGATGCAGGCATCACTGCCGCCATCGTAGGTCAGGTTGCAGGTGTGTATTACGGTGCGCAGGGCATTCTGCAGGTCTGGTTAAACGCACTGTGGATGCTGGGCCAGATCCACGCCATTGCCTTGGCGCTGATGCAGGTGACGCACCAGGAAACCAGCCCATTCTGATGCGTTAATCCGCAATTACCATACCGATCAAAGGTACGATCAACACCGTACTGATCGCCATGGACAATACGTTGCCGATATACGGATGCATGTAGTCAGGCAGGCGCCCGGCAATTGCGCAGGCCAGCGGCGGGGCGATCAGGGCTCCCAGCAATGCGCTGGTTACAATCACTGTCGCGTTTCCGCCATAGGTCAAGACGGCAGCGGGCACCACAGACACGAGAGGTACATAGGTTGGGTACCAACCACGCTCGCGCCATTGCCGGCGCCACAGGATGATGCCGATCAGAGAAGTCAGCGCTTGACCTGCAATCAGGTGTGGCAACCATCCAGATCCATAAGCGGGGCTCATTGGATTTAATGCATAGGCCAGCAATACCCCGGCGAGCAAACCCAGGCTGGCCCACTCATTGCCAAAGAATGGGGCTTCGGAGAAGTCCGCCAGCACGCGACGTAACGTCCAGCGTATGCCGTAGTCGGGTGTTTTCAGCGGGGCGGGGGGAGGGATGCCGGCCTTGGTTTCAGTTGCACGGCTGACCAGCGCCGGAAGTGCGCGGCAGAGTAAAAATGCGACCACGCTACCTAACGCCATGCCCAGGACATTGCCAATCACCACTGGCAAACCCAGGGGAATACAGAGGTAGTTGACCATCAACAGGCAGCTCGGCGTCACCAGAATCGCGCCGAGCAAGGCGCCGTTGAGCGTGACCTTCCATCCCCCGCCAAACAGCAACACCATGGCCGCCGGAAGTGACACAAATGCAGCGAACGTTGGTTGCCAGGAATCCGCTGTCAGGGTCCAGCCCCAGATCGCGTTGCTCAGCAGCAGTCCCAGCAATGAACTGGTCACCAACCAAGGCCAGAGCCCCGTGCCGTAGGCGATGCTGAAGCCTTGCCAGGCTTGCGCGTACCGACTGGCCCAGTAACCGAAAGCACCACCGAGCAGCAGACCGAGTGATGCGAACTCGTGTTTGTAGAAGGCCACTTCGCTGATATCGCCGACCACCCAACGTAACCACGCTATTGGCGAGGGCAGGCTGTCCATCATGTCGTTGTAACCTGGCCAGAGTACCGGTGCCGAGGTGGAGTAAGACACCGACAACGCAGTGAGTGACGCGATCAGGATGAGCGTGGCCGAGATCAGCATGACAAGGTGGCGAACAGATGAGTCCGATGACACTTTTGTGGGTATGTAATCCATGATCGACCCTCCGTCAGCGTGGCAGGCACGGGTGAAGGTGGTAGCCGAGCATCGTGTCATACAGGTCGCTCCGGCGATCCCGTTGCAGGTCGTTAAGGCTGTTCCAGATCGGCGCGCTGCGGGCGCTGGACAAGTCGATGTCGGCGTAAATGATCGCTTGCTCGTCGGATGAGGCGATTTTGCCGATGGGCCAACCGTTGGTGCCGGCAATCAGCGAGCACCCCAGGTAACGCGCATCCTGTTCTTCCCCGATGCGGTTGGCGGCAGCAATGAACACGTTGTTGGCGTGGGCGGCGGTCATGGTCAGGTAAGAGGCCATGCATTTGCCCGCTTCGTCGAACAGGGGCGGCGGGGTCCACACCCAGTTGTTCAGGCTGCAAATGATGTCGGCGCCTTGCTGGGTCAGTATGCGTGGGACTTCGGGGAACCAGATGTCCCAGCAGATCAGTAAGCCTATGCGGCCTATGGATGTTTCAAATACGGGGAATCCAAGGTTGCCAGGGGTGAACCAGAGTTTTTCCTTGTTCCAGAGGTGGGCCTTGCGGTATTTGCCAATCAGGCCATCGGGGCCCAGCAGCACTGCCGTGTCGAACAACTGCATGCCTTCGCGCTCGGCCAGGCCCGCCACAAGATGTATTTGGTGAGCCTGGGCGAAGTCCATCCACGCCCGCAGGCTGGGACCGCCTGGAACGGGTTCGGCATGTAGATAGGCATCATGGCGATTGTTGAATAGATAACCGGTATTGGCCAACTCCGGAAGCACAATCAGATTGGCGCCATTGTTCACCGCTTGCAGGGCAAGGCTGAGGCTGGTTTCCAGGTTGGAGGCGCGATTGTGGGTACCGACTTGCGGATCAAATTGCACAACGGCGACGCGTACCGGGCTCGTGGAATCGTTCATCGTGTAGACCTCTTTTTATTGTTATGAGCCCACCGGATCAGGTGGGCGTTTAATAGAAAGTCTTTTTTGCTTGTGCGTCAGTAGGCTGTTTCCTTTAGGGTCGTAGGCAGCTGCTCTATCGATTTGGCGGCCCTTGGTACCGGGGATATTCATCCAGGGTAAAGCCCCCATTGAACTTGGCGAGGGTGGTACTGCAGAGGTTGATCACTGCGTCGACGGCGCCACGTAGGCACGGCTCGGTCCAGCCCGCATCCACGGAAAACGATTCCCCGGCCAGATAAAGGCCGCTGACATGGGCATAGTCCCGGTTGTACTGCATCAAGCTGACTGCGTCGTAGTAGGTCCCCGCGCGATAGAGCTTGGCGCACCCTAGTGCGTTCTTGTCGGTCACCCAGCGTTGGACGATGGCGTTTTGTTTGTCGATGTAGGGCGATATCGCCGTTTTGATATTGGCGCTGCGTAAGAGGATGCGGTCCAGTTCCGTGACGCACTTATCGACCAAGGTTTGGTCGTCGAAAGAAGCCAGTTTGGTCGCGTCATCCTCCCAGGTGTAACTGAGCAAGATGCAGTCATAGGGATAGGCGTTGTGGTAGCGGTAGGTGTACACATCGTGGATAAAACTGTCGGTGACCATGATCTGGGGGATTTTTTTGTTTTTCGACAGAAAGCTTTTCTTGAGCGGCGCATAGACCTTGCAACTGGTTTCCCAGTGGGCGGTTTTGTAAGCATTGGTGACGGAATACGGCAGCATCGCCTGGCTGAAGTTTTCCAGCTGAATGTGTGTTTCGATAATCCAGGATGGCAGTGTCATGATCACGGCATCGAAATCTTCATGGCGTTCTGATGTGGCTGTGGGACTGCTGACCTGCCAGTCATAGGTCAAGCGGATTTGGCCGTTTTCAAGCTTGGTCAAGCGAGTCACTGAGGTGTCGGTAAGAAAGCCCTTCCCGCGTTGCCGACTGTGATCATAGAAGGACTTGCCGTCTAACTTGGCCTCCATAAAAAGCAGGCACTCGTCCAGTGCCGTTAGCCCCAGGTAACGCGGCGCATCGAACGGTAAGTCATTGCAGTCTTTGAGGGTGGTTTCCCCTAGATACGGTGACGGAGCGGGATTGCCGTTAATGCCGACGCGCCCATGCACCAGTTGGAGTTGACTGCTGAAACCGAAGATCGCAGTACGTAAAGGGTAGAGGCAGCACACGTCATAAAACGCCCCCCAACTGCCATCGCCGATACCGATGGAATAGAAAAGGGTGGACTCTTCCTGGGTCATGCCGAGACCGCCAAAGTCCTCAGGAGTACGGGCGCTCCACGTAACGCTCGCCAACGCCACCAAGTCACGAAAGGACAGGCTCTGGTAACGCGCGACGATAGCGGCCCATAAGGATTCCCATAGTGGCGTGCCATACATCTGGGCGACTTCGTGCGTCATCTGATCGGCAAAACGGCGCCACTTGGCATACACCTCCTGCAATTTTTCTGTTGGAGGTGGCGTGTGGCCTTGCGGGTTTTTCCAGATAAGCATCTGTGGCTGTGGCGTTCCCTCAAGTAACCCTTCGCGCAGGTAAATGCCGGTGTTGCGTACATGCGATGTGCCTGGGTTGGGAAAGTCGGACAGCTGCAGTTCAAAGAGTTTGCAATAGTAGGCCAGCAGCGATTGCCCATCTAAAGGCGATTCACCTGCCTGATTGAACATGGGCATGCGCATGGCGCCCATCTCGAAGGGGGTCTGGCCCAGCAGTGGAGATTGGCCGCGATTGAGCATCGATAGGTGACGCCCGCCAACCCGGTGAGACTGTTCCAACAATGTGACGTTGTTGAATCCGCACCGGAGTAATTCGCGCGCAGCGGTCAATCCGGTGATGCCAGCGCCAACGATGCAGATTTTGTAATCGGGTTGGGTTGCCTGGGCGATGCCAAAATCTTGTTCGACCAATTTGCGATAGTTGAAGCACAAGTCCGGAGGACTTGGGAACCGGCCTCGCCATGACGATGGGGCGTGGGCTGTTAAGTGCTTGGCGACCAGGGCGGGGTAGTCGTAGGTGGATCCGATGGTCATGGTTCATGCTCCAGAGTCTGCCCGGTCGGGAGGAATGACCGGCGGCAATGGCGAATGAATTTAGTACCGCGAGGAGGTGGCGGGGGGGTAGATCTTTGTGGTGAGGGTTGGGAGTCGGCTGGAGCGCGGGGCTGCCATCTTTCGACGGTCGTCCTACAGAGAAAATGCTATGAGTGATTGTTGTAGCCCAAGCGCAAAATGCGTTTTGGCGCAAGCTGCGCAGTGTGGAATAGAGACCTTGAAAAAAGCTGCGGGCAAGCCCCGTATTGGCCCCGACCTAACCCGCAATCACGCGGTTCTTGCCCTGACGCTTGGCCTCATACATCGCCGCATCGGCGCGGCCGAACAGTTTGTCCAGGGTTGAGTCATCTTCGCGCAGGCTGGTCAATCCCTGGCTGACCGTCACGGTAAACGCGTGACCTTCGACACTGAAACTCAGCGCCTGGATTTCCTTGCCCAGTCGCTCGGCCACCTGCAAAGCCATCTCCGGGGCGCAGCCGGGCAGTACGGCGGCGAATTCTTCGCCACCGATGCGCCCGAACAGGTCGCCACGGCGCAACACGCCACGCCCGCTTTCAGCGATGCGCCGCAGCACTTGGTCGCCTTCCAGATGGCCGTAGGTGTCGTTGATGTCTTTGAAATCGTCGATGTCCAGCAGCAGGAATGCCAGCGGCGTGCCCTGCGCACAGGCGCTGTCAAAGGCCTGATTGGCGAGTTCGAAGAAGTGCCGGCGGTTGCTGCTCTGGGTCAGCACATCGGTGGTGGCCAGGCGATGCAGTTCCAGCTCCAAGTGCTTTTTTTCGGTGATGTCCTCGGCGATGCCCACGACGATCATCGGCTTGCCCGGCTCGGCCTGCTGGTTGATGTAGCACTTGTCACTGAGCCAGCGGATCTGCCCGTCGAGCGTGACGATGCGGTATTCGCGGTCTTCCACGGCGCCCTGCTCCAATACACGGGCCAGGCTGTGTTCGGCATAGTCGAGGTCTTCGGGGTGGATGCTGTTGCGCCATTCCCGATGGTCGGCCAGCAGCAAACCGGCGCTGCGGCCGAATATCCGTTCGTAGGCGGGGCTGACGTACAGCACGCGACGGGTTTCCCAATCGATGGCCCACAGCACGGCGTTCACGCTCACCAGCAGCGAGCTGAGCAGCTGCTCACGCGCACTCAGGCGCTCGACCTCACCCTGGGCATGCATCAGCGCCAACAGCGTCGACGCGGCCGCCGGGCGCGGTGGCTGGGCAGAGGACACATCAGGCGTGCAGGGCTTTTCGTGAACCATCGGAACAACTCTCTCTGGGCGCGCCGCAGGATGGAACAGCGGTCACTACAAGCGGTCACCATGATGGCGAAGTGTTCTTTGAGAGAGGGGAATTGCGGTGAAGTTCCGTGATCGGGCTCGATTGGCGGCGCCCGGAAAATGGCGTCAGAAAGCCAATGTGCGGGAGGGCGAGCCCTCCCGCCGTCGCGTCAGACCCCTGCAGGGCGCAGTGAATAGGTCTTCAATTGGTGGGCAAAATCGCGCAGGGATTGGATACCGCTGGCTTCGGCTTCATGTACCCATTCCTTGATCGCCGCGAGCATGTCGTGGCCGTTGGTGCTGGTCTTGAGCCAGATCTGCTGCAGCGCCAGACGCTTCTCGTAGATCACGCTCAGTGCCTGGCTGTGCTCCAGCATGCTTTGGATGCGCACATGGTGGCGATCGCTCAGCAGGCTGGTTTCCCGCGACAACAGGCGCTTGGCGCGGTGGAACTGGTGGCGGACCGAGTGATCGACTTTCTCCAGCTCCTGCTTGACCAGCGGGCCAATGACCAATTTGCGGTATTGGGCCATGATCTGGAAGCGGTTGTTGAGGATCGCCATGGCGGTGTCCATGTCCAGGTGGCCCTTGCCTTCGACGCGGTGGGCGATCGGTGCGACGCGCTGCACCTTGGCCAGGCGCAGGAAGCTGAACACCTTGATCCAGGCCCAGCCCAGGTCGAACTCCCATTTCTTGACCGACAACTTGGCCGAGTTGGGGTAGGTGTGATGGTTGTTGTGCAGCTCTTCACCGCCCACGATGATGCCCCATGGCACCAGGTTGGTGGCCGCATCGCGGCATTCGAAGTTGCGATAGCCCACGGCATGGCCCAGGCCGTTGATCACTCCGGCGGCCCAGAACGGAATCCACATCATCTGGATCGCCCAGATGGTGATGCCGATGGTACCGAACAGCAGCAGGTCGATCACGCCCATGAGCGCCACGCCCAGCAGCGGGAAACGCGTGTACAGGTTGCGTTCGATCCAGTCGTCCGGGCAGTTCTTGCCGTAGATGCGCAGGGTCTCGGGGTTTTCCGCCTCGGCGCGGTACAGCTCGGCACCTTTGCGCAGCACGGTGGACAGGCCCTTGATCACCGGGCTGTGGGGGTCATCGACGGTTTCGCATTTGGCGTGGTGCTTGCGGTGGATAGCGGTCCACTCGCGGGTGTTCTGCGCCGTGGTCAGCCACAGCCAGAAGCGGAAGAAGTGTTTCAGGCCGGCATTGAGCTCGAGCGAGCGATGGGCTGAATAACGGTGCAGATAGACCGTGACCCCAATAATGGTCACGTGGGTCATCAACAGCGTGACTGCCACCAGTTGCCAGGCTGACAGGTCAAGAAAACCGTTGTACCACATAGGCTGTATGGCCCTCAGATAAAGTAAAGAACAGCTCACGCATTATCACTAAGCCTACAGAGAAAACCAGCCGCTCTTTCAGATAGGAGTGACTGGATGTTTCTTATTCTATAATCCTCAGCCTTCGTAGGGCGATTCTGTTTTTTGGTAAGGATTACTGACCATATGCTGTTTACATACCGAGGAGCCCTACGTGCGGGGCTGGTATACCTGCTGATTTCCATTGTATGGCTCAGGCTCAGCCACCACTTATTGATCAACTTTATCGATGAACCCCGGGCGTTGGCGCATTGGCTGCAACTGCGCGGCTATGTCTGGGTGGGCCTGAGCGCGCTGGCTATCTACCTGATGGGCGTGCGTTTCGCCCGTGTCCACCAGCTGCAACAACCCCTGAAAGAAAACCATGAGCGCCTGCAACAGGCCGCTGCGGTGTTTGATTGCACCCGTGAAGGGGTGCTGGTCACCGATGCCCGAGGCCTGATCGTGCACGTCAATCGGGCGTTCATGGAGATCACCGGCTACCGGCGCGAAGACGTCATGGGCAAGCCCCCCAGCCTGTTCAAGTCCGGGCGCCATTCGTCGAATTTTTATCGGCAGATGTTCCAGACCCTCGAGCGCAGCGGTGAATGGAGCGGCGAAATCTGGAACCGACGCCAAAGCGGAGAAATTTACCCACAGTGGCAAACCATCCGCGTCATCCGCGATGAGCAAGGGCGCATCAGCCACTATGTCGCGGTGTTCTCGGACATCAGCGCCATCAAGGACTCCGAACACGAACTGGCGCACCTGGCCCATCACGACCCGCTGACCGATCTGCCCAACCGCCTGCTGTTCACCGACCGCGCCGAGCAGGCCCTGGCCTCGGCGCAAGTGCACAAACGCGGCTGTGCATTGCTGCTGCTGGACCTGGACCATTTCAAGATCATCAATGACAGCCTGGGCCACAATGTGGGCGATCAACTGCTCAAGCTGGTGGCCGAGCGTCTGAAGGGGCTGTTCAGGCCTGGGGTGACCCTGGCGCGCCTGGGCGGCGACGAGTTCGCCGTATTGGCGGAGAGTTGCCCGCAGGTGATGCAGGCGGCGGCCCTGGCGCAGCGCATGCTCGACGCCATGAAGGAGCCGTTTGTGTTCGACGGCAACCAGCTGTTTATCAGCGCCAGCATCGGCATCAGCCTGTTCCCCAGCGATGCGCTGAGCGCCGAGCAATTGCTGCGCAACGCTGATTCGGCGCTGTTCAAGGCCAAGCATGCGGGCCGTGAAGGCTACGCCCTGTACACCGAGGAACTGACCGCTCACGCGCAGAACCGGGTGGAAATCGCCAGCGAACTGCGTCGCGCCCTCGACCAGCAGGAACTGCGCGTCTACTACCAGCCGGTGCACGGCCTGCAGGACGGCCGCCTGATTGGCGTCGAAGCGCTGGTGCGTTGGCAGCACCCGGAACGCGGCCTGGTGCCGCCGGGCGAGTTCATCCCTATCGCCGAGCGCACCGGGTTGATCGCCGACATCGATGCCTGGGTGATGAACCAGGCCTGCCGCCAGATGTGCCAGTGGCTGGCGGACGGCGCGCCGTTGGGGTTTATCGCGATCAACGTGTCCAGCCGGCTGTTTGCCCGGCGCGAACTCTACGAACACGTGGGCCAGGTGCTTCACGATACAGGCCTGGACCCGGCCTTCCTTGAGCTGGAAGTCACCGAAAGCGCGGTGATGGACGACCCGGAAGTGGCCCTTGAACAGCTGCACCGCCTGCGCGAGCTGGGATTGCGCCTGGCCATCGACGACTTCGGCACCGGCTATTCCTCGCTGCTGCGCCTCAAGCGCCTGCCGGTGCAGAAACTCAAGATCGATCAGGGCTTTGTCGCAGGCCTGCCGTGGGATGAAGACGACGCCGCCATCGTGCGCGTGGTCATCGCTCTGGCCAAGAGCATGGGCATGCAGGTGCATGCCGAAGGGATCGAGCAGGTGGAGCAGGCCCGCTTCCTGCTGGACCAGGAATGCGACATGGGGCAGGGGTACTGGTTTGGAAAGCCGGTGCCGGCTGATGAGATCAATTGGGCACGAGCACCCGCCATCCGGGATTGAAATGCAGTCCAAATGTGGGAGGGGGCTTGCCCCCGATGGCAGTGTGTCAGCCAAGACTGACTAACCTGACACACCGCTATCGGGGGCAAGCCCCCTCCCACATTGGAACTCCACAAGGCTTTATTTCAGTGCTGTGATTCAAAACCCACGCGCAACCCCACGCCCCAACAGAAAATTCTTTCTGGTTATATAAACATTCTTAAATAGTATTTTTAAGAATATCCCCGCTTATCTACTATCGCTCTCACGCCGCAAGCAGTGCCGCCACTGCCAGGCACTAATCATTTCAGGAGCGAGACCATGAGCGCATCTCTACGTAGCGTCGACGGCCAGGACGAAGCAGCCATTTTGCGTGAGATCCAGAGCGCCCTGCGCGATCTGCGGTTTGGCGCGGTGGAAATCACCGTACATAACGCTCAAGTGGTACAGATCGAACGCAAGGAAAAATTCCGCCTGCAGAACCCGGGTAACAAACCGAGCTGAGCAGCAACGGCGATAGACCCGCAATTATAAAAAAAGCCAACACTCAAGAATTTTCAGGAGCTTCTATGTCGTCGATTCGCCGTTATGCCCTGGCCGCGCTGGCCAGTGCCGTGTTTGCCGGTTCCGCCGTTGCCAAGGACTACGAGTTGCTCAACGTCTCGTACGACCCCACCCGTGAGCTGTACCAGGACTACAACGCTGAGTTCACCAGCTTCTGGAAACAGTCCCACCCGGGCGACAACGTCAAGATCCAGCAATCCCACGGTGGTTCGGGCAAGCAAGGCCGCGCGGTGATCGACGGCCTGCGCGCCGACGTGGTGACCCTGGCCCTGGCCGGCGACATCGACGAAATCGCCAAGCTGGGCAAGACCCTGCCGGAAAACTGGCAAACCCGCCTGCCGGACGCCAGCACCCCGTACACCTCGACCATCGTGTTCCTGGTGCGCAAGGGCAACCCCAAAGGCATCAAGGACTGGGGCGACCTGATCAAGAAAGACGTGTCGGTGATCACGCCTAACCCGAAAACCTCCGGCGGTGCCCGCTGGAACTTCCTCGCCGCCTGGGCTTATGGCCTGAAGACCGGCGGCAGCGAAGCCAAGGCCCAGGAATACGTTAAAGAGCTGTTCAAGCACGTGCCGATCCTCGACACCGGCGCACGCGGTTCGACCATCACCTTCGTCAACAACGGTCAGGGCGACGTGCTGCTGGCCTGGGAAAACGAGGCGTTCCTGGCGCTCAAGGAAGACGGCGGTGCCGACAAGTTCGACATCGTCGTACCGTCCCTGTCGATCCTCGCCGAGCCGCCGGTGGCCGTGGTCGACAAGAACGCCGAGAAAAAGGGCAATACCGAGATCGCCACCGAATACCTCAAGCACCTGTACAGCCCGGCGGGCCAGGAGATTGCGGCGAAAAACTTCTACCGCCCACGCGATGCGAAAGTCGCCGCCAAATACGCTCAACAGTTCCCTGAACTGGACCTGGTTACCATCGACAAAGACTTCGGCGGCTGGAAAACTGCCCAACCGAAGTTCTTTAACGACGGTGGCGTGTTCGACCAGATCTACACGGCGCAATAAACCAAAGTACCTGTAGGAGCGAGCTTGCTCGCGAAGGTCGTCAACGATAACGCGTACATTCTGAATGAGCGCGGTGCCCTTGATTCTTTCGCGAGCAAGCTCGCTCCTACAGTGGTTTCTACCCTTTAACCAAGGACTCTTATGTCGCGTCGTATTTCCCCCGTCATACCCGGCTTCGGGCTGACGCTGGGCTACACCGTGGTGTACCTCAGCCTGATCGTACTCATCCCCCTGGCGGCGATGTTTGTACACGCCGCTCAACTCACCTGGGATCAGTTCTGGGCCATCATCTCCGCGCCCCGCGTGTTGGCGGCGTTGAAATTGAGCTTCAGCACCGCCTTGTACGCCGCGCTGATCAACGGCGTGATCGGCACGCTGCTGGCCTGGGTGCTGGTGCGCTACACCTTCCCCGGCCGCAAGGTCATCGATGCGATGATCGACCTGCCGTTCGCCTTGCCCACCGCCGTGGCCGGTATCGCGCTGACCGCGCTGTATGCGCCCAACGGCCTGGTGGGCCAGTTCGCCGCCGACCTGGGCTTCAAGATCGCTTATACGCCGCTGGGTATCACCCTGGCCCTGACCTTCGTGACCTTGCCGTTCGTGGTGCGCACGGTGCAGCCGGTACTGGCCGATATCCCCCGGGAAGTCGAAGAAGCCGCCGCCTGCCTGGGCGCCAAGCCATTGCAAGTGTTCCGCCATATCCTCGTACCGGCCCTGTTGCCGGCCTGGCTGACCGGTTTCGCGCTGGCGTTCGCCCGGGGCGTCGGTGAGTACGGCTCGGTGATTTTCATCGCCGGTAACATGCCGATGAAAACCGAAATCCTGCCGTTGCTGATCATGGTCAAACTCGACCAGTACGACTACCGTGGCGCCACCTCTATCGGGGTGCTGATGCTGGTGGTTTCCTTTGTCCTGCTGCTGCTGATCAACTTGTTGCAGCGGCGCATCGAACGTCCATAAGGAGGCGCGGAACATGTCCCAATCGTCTATATCCGCCGCGTCCTCGGCCAACGCCGCCCGGCGTGGCAGCGCGACCTCGCGACGCGTCCTGATCGGCCTTGGCTGGCTGGTGTTTGCCCTGTTCCTGCTGCTGCCGCTGCTGATCGTGGTGTCCCAGGGCCTGAAGAACGGCCTTGGCGCGTTCTTCACCGCGATCCTTGAACCGGATGCGCTGTCGGCGTTGAAACTCACGGTGATCGCCGTGGTGATCTCCGTGCCGCTCAACCTGGTGTTTGGCGTCAGCGCCGCGTGGTGCGTGAGCAAATATTCATTCCGTGGCAAAAGCATCCTGGTGACGCTGATCGACCTGCCGTTCTCGGTGTCCCCGGTGATCGCTGGCCTGGTCTACGTGCTGATGTTCGGCGCCCAGGGCTTCTTCGGCCCCTGGTTGCAGGACCACGACATCCAGATTGTGTTCGCCTTGCCCGGCATCGTGCTGGCGACCATCTTCGTCACCGTGCCGTTCGTGGCCCGTGAGCTGATCCCGCTGATGCAGGAGCAGGGCACCCAGGAAGAAGAAGCCGCGCGCCTGCTCGGTGCCAATGGCTGGCAGATGTTCTGGCATGTCACCGTCCCGAACATCAAGTGGGGCCTGATCTACGGCGTGGTGCTCTGCACCGCGCGGGCCATGGGGGAGTTCGGCGCGGTGTCGGTGGTGTCCGGCCATATCCGCGGCGTGACCAACACGCTGCCGCTGCATGTCGAGATTCTCTACAACGAATACAACCACGTCGCCGCCTTCGCGGTGGCCAGCCTGTTGCTGATCCTGGCGCTCTTCATCCTGCTGCTCAAGCAGTGGAGCGAGAACCGAATCAACCGCCTGCGCAACAGCGCCGGTGAGGAATAAGTCATGTCGATCGAAGTCCGTAATGTCAGCAAGAACTTCAACGCTTTCAAGGCCCTGGACAGCATCAACCTGGATATCCAGAGTGGCGAGCTGGTGGCGTTGCTGGGCCCCTCCGGCTGCGGCAAGACCACCTTGCTGCGCATCATTGCAGGCCTGGAAACCCCGGACGCCGGCAGCATCGTGTTCCACGGCGAGGACGTCTCCGGTCACGATGTGCGTGATCGCAATGTGGGCTTTGTGTTCCAGCACTACGCGCTGTTCCGCCACATGACCGTGTTCGACAACGTTGCTTTCGGCCTGCGCATGAAGCCGAAAAACCAGCGCCCGACCGAAAGCCAGATCGCGAGCAAGGTTCACGAGTTGCTGAACATGGTGCAGCTCGACTGGCTGTCTGACCGTTACCCGGAACAACTCTCCGGCGGCCAGCGCCAGCGTATCGCCCTGGCCCGCGCCCTGGCGGTGGAGCCCAAGGTGCTGCTGCTGGACGAACCCTTCGGCGCCCTCGATGCCAAGGTGCGCAAAGAGCTGCGCCGCTGGCTGGCGCGCCTGCATGAAGATATCAACCTGACCTCGGTGTTCGTGACCCACGACCAGGAAGAGGCCATGGAAGTCGCCGACCGTATCGTGGTGATGAACAAGGGCGTGATCGAGCAGATCGGCTCACCGGGCGACGTCTACGAAAACCCGGCCAGCGACTTTGTGTACCACTTCCTGGGCGACTCCAACCGCTTGCATCTGGGCGAGGACAAACACCTGCTGTTCCGCCCGCACGAGGTGTCGCTGTCACGGCATGAGCTTGAAGATCACCATGCAGCTGAGGTACGGGACATCCGGCCGCTGGGCGCGACTACTCGCGTGACCCTGAAGGTCGAAGGCCAGCCCGAGCTGATCGAAGCCGAAGTGGTGAAGGACCACGACAGCCTGACCGGCCTGACCCGTGGCGAGACCCTGTTCTTCAAACCCAAGGTCTGGCAAAAAGCCTGAGCACACCCCGGAACCGATCGTTCCCACGCTCTGCGTGGGAATGCCTCTGGTGACGCTCTGCGTCACGCTTTGGACGCGGAGCGTCCTGGGCTGCATTCCCACGCAGAGCGTGGGAACGATCAGATCGGGGGCAAGCCCCCTCCCACATTTAGATCCCGCTGGGTTTGAGATCGCGGCGTGCCACCGGGCCTGAGCGTTGCTCAATCTGCTGCTTCAGCGCCTGGCGCAACCCCAGCGCAAACGCCAACTCCGCCACCACAAACAGCGGCCCCACGATCAGCCCGGATACATCATCCACGAACGCCGGCTTCCGGCCTTCGTAGTAATGCCCGACAAACTGAATCACCCAGCCCACCACAAACATCCCGATACCGCTGCTCAACCACACCGTCGTGCTCTGCGCCGCCAGCACGTGGCCGGCCCAAACCGACAAGCCCATCAGCAGCGTCATCAAGATTCCCAGGGCCAGTTCCAGGCGCAGGTAAAACCACGCCGAAAACAGCGCCAGCAGCACCGCCGGGGAAATCCACAGCGCGCCCACCGTCCATTCGGGGCGTGACAGCAGCACGGCGACCGCTACCACGATCAAGGGAATGCCGATGAAATGGCTGGCGATATTGCGTGGGTCGCGGTGGTAGGCGGCGTATTGACTGAGGTGGTCGACGAGGCTTTTCATTGTTGTTCCTCCTGTAGGATGTTTGATCATGCCCTGTCAGTCGGCGCCTAACTGTCAACTGGGCGACAATCTTCGGAGTTCCCATGGACACAGGCAAATGGCACGCGCACCTGGCCGGCGGCCACTGGTTTGGCCATCTGCCTGCAGACTTGCAGCATAGCCTGCTGGCGGCGGCGCGGGTGCGCACGCTGACGGCGGGGCAGTTTCTGTTCAAGCGCGGCGATCCGCCGTGTGGCCTGTATGCGGTGCTGGAAGGGGCGGTGCGCATCAGCGCGGTGAATGCCCAGGGCAAGGAAGCGGTGCTGAGCCTGGTGGAGACGCCTCACTGGTTCGGCGAGATCTGCCTGTTCGACAACCTGCCGCGCACCCACGATGCACTCGCCACGGGCCTTTGCACGCTGGCGCAGGTGCCGCAGGCGGCGATGCTCGGCATGCTCGAGCGGCATCCGGCGTATTGGCGCGATGTGGCCCTGTTGATGAGCCACAAACTGCGCCTGTCGTTGATCAATATCGAACAGATGAGCCTGATGCCCGCGTCGGCGCGGCTGGCCCATCGGCTGCTGATGATTGCTCAGGGCTACGGTGAGCGAACGCAGGCGCGCCGGGTGTTGCAACTGCCCCAGGAGGACCTGGCGGCGATGCTCGGCCTGTCGCGCCAGACCACCAACAGCCTGCTCAGGGCACTGGAGCAACAGGGCGTGCTCGGCCTGAGCTACGGGGCCATCGAGATTCTCGACCTCAATGGCCTGCGGCTGGCTGCCGGCCTATGAACCGCGATAGGTGGAGAAGCCATAAGGGCTGAGCAGCAGCGGGATGTGGTAGTGCTGATCGGCCTGCTTGACCTGGAAAATCACCGGCACTTCGGGGAAGAAGGTTTCGCGGTTGGCTTTCTTGTAATAGTCGCCGGTCTTGAACACCACGCGGTACTCGCCCGGCTTCATGCTGCGATCAGCGGGAAACAGTTCGGCGATGCGTCCCTGTTCGTTGGTCACGCCCTGGGACAGCGATTGCCATTGGTCGCCCACATGCTGTTCCAAGGTGACGTTGACTCCGGCGCTCGGTAGGCCGTTTTCCAGGTTGAGCACATGCACGCTCAGCGGGTTGCCGGCGGCCATGGCCAGGGTGCACAGGCCGCTCAGGCTGAGGGCGGCGAGGGTCATGCTGAGGGTTTTCATCGTGAAGTCCTTTTTTGACAGAGGTGGTATCAAGGGGTGATTTTCAGGCCCAGTTGCTCGGCGGCCTGTACGGCGCAGGCCTCGTCCTGCGCG